>CANPVI010000133.1 GCA_947581665.1 uncultured Atopobiaceae bacterium
GCCGTTGCAGCGAGGGCGAGGTCTACATGGATCTTCACATCCTGCTCGACCCCCAGATGCCGCTCATGGACGCCCACGAGAAGGCCACTGAGGTCGAGGACGTCATCAAGCAGGTATATCCCGAAGTCACCGACGTGGTGGTGCACATGGAGCCCGACGTGGCCGAGGAGCGCAAAGACGCGCTCGGACCCGGTACGCAGCGTAGGGAGTAAGGTGGGGGGAGTGGTTTGACCATGGTCTGTGTGCGGAGGAGGCACCCATGAGGGCAGAAGGAGCGTTTTTCCTGGGAGCGGAGGCAGATCCCGTCTTCGAGGTGCGCGAGATGGAGTTCGATGAGCTCGGTCCGCACGAGGTGCTCGTCGAGGTGCGCGCCTGTGGCGTGTGCGGCACGGACGTGCACATCTACCACGGCGAGAAGGGCTCCGCGGACGTGACGCCGCCGGTGGTGCTCGGCCACGAGTTCTCCGGTCGCGTCATCCAGGTGGGCTCCGAGGTGGAGGTCGTGGCGCCGGGAGACCACGTGACGCTCGATCCCAACATGTACTGCGGACGCTGCCGGCCCTGCCGCATGGGCAGGAAGCAGTGCTGCGAGCATCTCTTCGCCCTCGGGGTGAACGTGAACGGGGGCTTCGCCGAGGTCGCGCGTTGCCCCGACACGCAGTGCTATCCCGTCTCCAAGGACGTGAGCTTCGAGGCGGCTGCGATGGCCGAGCCCCTCGCCTGCGCCATCCACGGCATCGACCGCGCGGAGATCCGCTCCGGGGAAACCGTGCTCGTCGTGGGCGGAGGCACGCTCGGACAGATGATGTGCCAGCTTGCGCAGGCCGCGGGCGCGTCGAGTGTCATCCTCTCCGAGCCGGTGAAGCTGCGTCGCGACGTGGCGCTTGAGCTCGGCGCGGACTTCGCGATCGATCCCATCCACGAGGACCTCCAGGCGAGCGTGGGCGAGATCTGCGGCGCCGAGGGCGCGGACGTGGTCATCGAGTGCGTGGGCAATCCGCGCGCGGTGCGCCAGGCGATCGACGCCGCGGGTCCATGCGGCCGCGTGGTGCTCTTCAGCGTCCCGCAAGTGGATGCCACCGTCGAGCTGCCGCTTTTCGACGTCTACGCCAAGGAGCTCAGCATCTTCGGTTCGAGGATCAATCCCGACACGCACCAGCGCGCGGTGAATCTCCTCGATTCCGGGCTCGTGGACGTGTCGAAGCTCATCACGCACCGCTTCGGCATCGGCGAGCTCGAGGAGGCGATCCTCACCCAGGAGGGCCCGGAGAGCATCAAGGTCATCGTCACCCCGTAGCGCTTCACGCTGAGGCGCTGCATTCCGGGGTACAAACCGGGAAGTGGCACCGACGGGCGGGAGATGCAGTGGCGAGCACCAGGCAAATCGACGCCAAGACGGCACATGTGGATGCGGTGAGCCGCGCACGCACGCTCACGAGAATCCTCTGGATCGGCTTCGCGCTGAACGTGGTCGTCGCCGTTTTCAAGTTCGTCTACGGCACCGCGAGCGGATCGATGTCGATGACCAACGACGGCATCGCGAGCTTCCTCGACGCCGGTTCCACGCTGATCGGGCTCGCCGGCGTCTCCATCGCGAGCCGTCCGCCCTCAAAGACGCACCCTTACGGCCATGCGAAGTACGAGACGTACGCCTCGGTGGCCATCGGGGTCATCCTTATCATCGCCGCAGGCGACATCGCGCGCGAGGCCATCGCGTCGCTTCTCGAGGGCGGCAGCCATGTGACGGTGGATTGGGCGAGCTATCTCATCATGCTCGCCACCATGGCGCTCAACATCTGGGTGGCCTGGTGGGAGGGTCGTTGGGGGCGCGAGCTCCACTCCGAATCGCTCACCGCCGACGCGAAACACACCTGGACCGATGTCTACGTGTCGGTCTCGGTCATCTGCTCCCTCATCTTCGTGCAGCTCGGCTACCCCGCGGCCGACGCGCTCGTGTCGCTCATCGTCGCACTCGCGGTCCTCGCCTCGGCGATCTCCATCTTCCGAGAGGCGAACCGCACGCTCGCCGATGTCTCGCGTCTCGATGCGGGCGAGGTCGCCGAGGTGGTGGAGGGCGTGGCCGGGGTCGCCGGCGTCGACGAGGTGCGGAGCCGCGGCACCGAGGGTGAGGTCTACGTGGACCTCCACGTGCTCCTCGACCCCAACATGACCCTTCGCGAGGCGAACGAGATCGCGCGCTCCGCCGAGACGCTCCTCGAAGAGCGATTCCCCGAGGTCGCCGACGTGAGCGTGCTCATGAAGCCCGCGGAAGGCGCGAGCGAGGCGGATGCCGGCCGCTAGGCCTCTGGAGACTCCACCAGCATGGTCTCCGCCTCGAGGCGCTGGAGGCAGAGCGCGAGCATGCCCGTGAAGATGGCCTCGCGAAGATCGTCGAGCTTGATGAGGTCGGGCAGGAACTTCTCCGGGAGATGCTCGGCCACTTCGCTTTTGAGGGCATCCATGTCGGGCACGAGATCGCAGGAGAGGTAGAATGCGTCTGGCGCTGCGATGCAGCTCGTGGCCACCACGTGGGCTGCGGCGGTCTTGAGGGCAGCCTCCGGACTCCAACGCATGTCGTCGGTGTCGATGTCGATGGGCCAAAGCGATTGGATGATTCCGACTTCGCCTGCGAAGCCCCGGTGGCCCTTGACGAGCTTGCCGTCGAGCACCGTCCCCGCAGCGCCCGTCTCGTGGCCCGTTTGCTGCTGGTAAAGCGACACGTTCTCATAGAGCTTCTGCGATGCGTAGCAGCCCACCGCAGCGGCATTCGCGTCGTTTTCCACGAAGATGCGCGCGTCGGGGTACTGTTCGAAGATCTCGCTGAAGTCGTAGGTAGTGTCGGAATCGGGGGGAAACGTCGCGATGAGCCCGTCCACTACCCCCGGTACGACGATCCCCACCGCATCCACCGCTTCCGCGTCGATCCCCGAGGAGCGCAGCGAAACGAGCAGATCGCTCACGTCGCGGAAGTCCACGCGGCGCTTGGCCACGCGGCCCGAGGCCCTCACCTCGTTGTCCTCGTAGAGGCGATAGCGAATGGTGGTGCGGTTCGTGTGGAGGTTCACGAAGATCACGAGCACGTGCTTGTCGACGAGGACCTTTCGCACGATGCGCAGGTCGGGGGCATCGGGGGTGGTGGCGTCGAGGGCGTCGAGGAGGAGGCGGATCGTACCCGCGGCATCGTAGGCCCCGTAGATCTTGGCGGGGATCTCGAAGACCGGCGTGGAGGGGAAGGATTCCGCCACCTTCTTGCGCAGGTAGCCCACCTGCGGAGCGAGCATCACCGCAGCGTAGGTGCCATGCTCCTCGACGGCTTCCTCGAGGGGCTTCGCCACGAAGGTGTAGCCGAGCGAAAGCGAGGTGGCGGTGACGCTGAGCTTCTCCGCGAACATCATCGTGGTGAGGCCGGTGGTGCAGCACAGGAGCACGGTTTCGGTCCTCCGCGCTCCCTGCTCGAGGAGCACCTCGAGCATCTCCTCGAAGAGCTCGTGGGCACGGGGGAGGTCGGTGAGCTCGAAGTGGAGGTGGAAGATCGGCTCGGAGTCCTCGTGGTGCGCGCGTTGGATGATGAATTCCACGATGCGCGGTTGCGTGGGATCCACCTCGTAGAACGTCACCTTCGCGCAGGCGGCGTCCGTGGAGAGGACGATCTCATCGTCGCCCTTCGCCTCGATGGTGCAACCGTCGATCACCCGAGAGAGGATCCACGAGCGAAACGCCTCATAGGACTTCGGCACGGCACCTCCGCCACCCTCGATCTCGCAAGATACTTCGATCTGGGCAAAGTGTAGCTGCCACGCGCATCCGACTATCGAGCGTTACGCAAGTTCAACAACACATCCACTGTGGGGCGCGAGGCGCACCCAGAGCTTCCCCTCGCGAAGCGCCGCCTCGTCTGGCCCTGCGATGACGCGCGCACGCGAAGCGCCGATGGGAAGGTCGAGCCAGAGCTCTCGCTCCTCGTGGGCATTCGAAAGCGCCGTGATGCAGGCCACGTCGCGGCCGGATGCGTTCTCCGGATGCCCCGACTCGAGCACGCGCGCGAAGGCGTAGGTCTCAGTCTGGAGCAAAACCTCCTGGTAGCGCCCGAAGGAGAGCTCCGGATGCGTGGTGCGCGCCTCGCACAGCGCACGGATGAGGGGCGGGATCTCCGGATGGGGGACATCGAGCGTGGCGAGGTCGAGCGCGGGCCTGAGCGGCTCGTCGGCGAGGGCACCCTGGCCTTTCCTCCCCTGGATGCCGAACTCAGAGCCGTAATAGACGCTCGGGATGCCGAGGATCGTGAAGAGGAACACCGTGACAGGCACGAGATCGCGAAGGTCGTTCAGCTTCGAGGCAATGCGCTCCACGTCTTGGTTGTCGCAGAAGGTGTAGAGATAGGCGCCCTGGCAAAGGCCATATGGGCCGAAGAGCCTGAGGACGTTATGGCCCATCTCGAAGTAGTTATGCGAGTTGTGCCCGCTCCAGATGGCCTTCGAGAGCTCGTAGTTCGTCACGGAATCGAGGTGCGCGTCGTTCAGCCAACGCTCGTAGTTGCCGTTGATGACCTCGCCCATGAGCCAGAAGTCGCCGCGCAGGCCCTTCATGCGTCCCACGAGCTGGCGAAGGAACTCGAAGTCCATCACATCCGCCGAATCGAGGCGGATGCCGTCGATGCCGAAGTCCTCGAGCCAGAACTGCGCGACGTCGAGGAGGTAGTCGCGGACCTGCTGGTTCTGGAGGTTCAGGGCGGGGAGGATGTCGACCCCGCGCCAGCCCTCGTAGCCGAACCCGTCCCCCATCTGGCCCTGCCAGTCGAAGTTCACCCCGCGATACCAGTCCTTCGCCCAGGAATCCCGGCGCTTCTCCCGGAGGTCGCGGAAGGCGAAGAAGTCGCGTCCGGTGTGGTTGAACA
>CANPVI010000134.1 GCA_947581665.1 uncultured Atopobiaceae bacterium
GGGTGGCTCAGTTCTGGCTCTTCGGGTGGCTCAGTTATCCGTGATTACGGTGGCTCACATTTTCGTGCTTAAACACAATCATGCCAGATCACGACGTATGGGCAAGCCTGTGATCGAGGTCCAGATATGGCCCTCAAGCCACCGTGGTCTCAACGTGAGCTTCAACCTTAGGAAGCTCGCATGCGGCTATCGCATTCGCGCACGAGACGTCACCCGAGGTAGCAACGACTTGCAGGTCTCAACCTTCGGTCGAGGTCACCTTTACGCCATCGGCTTCTCCCAGTGGCCGCGGGTGTCCACGTCGAGGCGGGAGGCGATGGTCTCCAGCTGGGAGACCTCCTCCGCGGAGAGCTCGCAGTGGAGCGCCGCAGCGGCGTCGTCGGCCTGGCCGGGGCTCGTCACGCCCACGATGGGGGTCGTGCCCTTGGCGATGGCCCAGGCCACCGGGATCTGGGCGACGTCCACTCCGTGGGCGGCCGCGATGGGGCCCATGGCGTCCACCAGCTCGTCGATGGTGCCCATGAGCGGGTTGTAGGTACGTCCGCGCTGGCTGTCGGCGGGCAGCGGGTGGGCCGTGCTGTACTTGCCCGAAAGCGCACCCTGCTCCAGCGTCATGTAGGCGAAGAAGCGCACGTCGTGGGCGCGGCACCAATCGAGGATGCCCGCCTTCTCCGAGGAGCGGTAGATGAGGCTGTAGTGGTTCTGCACGGCGCTCAGGCGCTGGCCGCCCTCGGCGAGGATCTGTTGGGCGCGCTCGATCTGGGCGAGGTTGTGGTTGGACACGCCCACCGCGCGCACCTTGCCGGCCTCGAGGAGCGGGATGAGGTCGCACGTCCAGCGCTCCACGCCGTCCGAGGGGTTGTGGATCCAATAGAGGTCCACGTAGTCGACCCCCAGGCGCTCGAGGCTGGAGTCGAGCATCTCCGCCATGGAATTGTGGTAGGTGGGGGCCAGCTGCGGCGTGAATTTGGTGGAGATGAAGATGGAGTCCCTGGGCACCGTGCGCACGAAGGTGCCGAGCATGGTCTCGGAGGCACCCATGCCGTAGAAGGCGGCCGTGTCCCAGAGGTTGAGGCCTTGGGCCATGGCCTCGTCGAAGACGGCCTTGAGCTCGGCTTCGCTCTTGTGGTTGCCGAAGACCTTGTCTCCCCCGTTGGCTCCGGTCCCCCAGGACCACGTCCCCAACGCGATGCCGCTCTCTGTAGCCATGGCGCCTCCCGTCCGCGCATCGGCCCCGACTCGGGACCCTCGAGGGAGGTCATACCCCTTCGGGGCGGTACTCAGGACCTGAAGGTGTCGAGCAGCTTGTGCAGGAGCCGGTAGAGATCCTGGGTGTCCTCGGCGGGCAGGTCGATGCAGCTAACCAGCTCCCTGGGCACCGAGACGGCCCGCTCGCGCAGGGCCAGGCCCTTCGGCGTGAGGCGCACCGACTGCACACGCACGTCGAGCGGAGTGCGCGCGAGCTCCACATAGCCCTTGGCCTGGAGGCGCTTGAGCAAGGGGCTGAGCGTGCCCGAGTCCAGCCAGATCCGCTGCCCCAGCTCGCGTTGGGTGATCTCGCCCTCCTCCCAGAGGACCATCATGCACACGTATTGGGTGTAGGTGAGTCCCAGCGGCTCCAAAAGCGGCTGGTAGGCGCGGACAACCTCCTTCGCGCAGGCGTAGAGCGGAAAGCACAGCTGGTTCGCGAGCCGAAGCTCTTGCGGGCAGTCGTCGGTGGTTCCGCCGCGCTTCGCGGCGGTTTTCATATCGATGTTCGTCATGGCGTATGAGTGTACAGGGCGCGCCGCTGCCCGATGGGATGATTTCGGCGGTTGTGTGAATAGGTTGTGCGCAATATATTCGGATGTCGACGAATTCATCGTGCGCTCCGGAATGCGGAAGCCAACCCGGGGCACGAACGGACAAACGGACGAGCGACTCGAGGAGGCGCCATGGCAGGCATCTACGACTTCACGGTGAAGGACGCGAAGGGCGACGTCGTGGACCTCGCCCAGTTCAGGGGCAAGGTCCTGCTCGTGGTGAACACGGCCACGGGCTGCGGCTTCACGCCCCAGTACAAGGGGCTCGAGGAGCTCTACGAGACCTACCACGACCGGGGTTTCGACATTCTGGACTTCCCTTGCAACCAGTTCGGCCACCAGGCGCCGGGCACCAACACCGAGATCGTGAATTTCTGCACGCTCACCTACCACACGCAGTTCCCGCAGATGGCCAAGATCGACGTGAACGGACCGGACGAGTCGCCCGTCTACACCTGGCTGAAGGCCCAGAAGGGCGGCGTGGGCAAGAAGATCAAGTGGAACTTCACCAAGTTTTTGCTGGACCGCGAGGGCAACGTTGTGAAGCGCTACGCGCCGCCCACCAAACCCGAGGACATCGCCGCCGACATCGAGAAGCTGCTCTAGCGGATCGTAGGCCGATTCGAGTCCCGAGACCTGTGGTGGGCGGGTTGGGATCCCGAACTCTCAACGAAGCCTCATCCGACGGTCGAACCCTCCTGAGGGTTGTCCCTCAAGTCTCCGTAGGGTCTCCCCATCTCAAAGCGTCGTCTTCCCAGACAGCGTATCCGTACCTTGAAGCGCGATGCTCAGACTGCGTATCCGTACCATGAAGCGCTGTCTCCAAGTTGCGTAAAGCGTGTAATTTGGATGCCTAGCAGCGATTTTGCAATTGCCCTTCGCGAGATGTGGTAGGTATGCGTCGGAATGCGCACACCGCGTGGACAGATGGGTCTCCCCTACCCGGTTTTTCAGTCGTCCAGTAGGTCGAGGACGTCGATGAGGCGCGCGACGACGCGGGGCGCCGCGCTCTGGTCCAGGCGATGGTCGTCGTTGTACTGGGCGAGGGCCACCACGTGGGCGCCCGCGGCGAGGCCGGCAGCGATGCCCAGGGGCGAGTCCTCCACCACCAGGCACTCGGCTGGCGTGAGTCCCAGCTCGGCGATGGCTCTGAGGTAGATCTCGGGCGAGGGCTTGGGCGCCGGGCACTGCTCGCCGCTTATGGCGAAGTCGAAGGAGTCGCGGAGCCCCGTCTCGTCCAGGAACTGGTCGATGAGCGGTCTCGGCGATGACGAAGCGAGCGCGCGCTTGACGCCGCGCGCGGCCAGGGCGGCCAGGAGCTCGCGGGCGTCGGGGTTCAAGAGCTCCACGAAGGGCGATGGATGGTCCTTCTGGTAGACGAGGTATCCCTCGCGCAGCTCTTGCCGGCGCACCGGGTCGTCGGGCACGATGGTTCGCCAGATGTCCTCTTCGGCGTAGCCGGAGAGGTCGAAGCCCGGCCCCACGTCGATGCCCTGGGTGGCCAGGTAGGTGGCCCGGCGGCGGTTGTAGAAGCGCTCGGAGTCCACGAGCACGCCATCGAGGTCGAAGAGGACGGCACGGATCAAGCGGATCACCTTTCCTTGGGCCAAGGGTGGCGGGGCGGGAGCCTTGGCCTCCCGCCCCGCCTGAACGGAGTGGGCCCTTAGGGGCCTGGAAGGAACACGTGGGCGCTAGTACTCCAGCTTCCACATGTAGCGGCGAAGGGTGAGCGGGTGCGCCCGCGCCTCGGCCAGGGCCTCGGCGTAGGTGCGGAACACGGCCGTGTGGACGAAGGGGTTGAAGTAGGTGATCACCTCGGGTGCCACCGCGGAGGCCAGACCGTAGTCCTTGGCGTCCACCACGGCCACCTTCGCGCGGAAGCGCTCCAAGAACGTGAGGGCGCGGGCGTCCACCGAACGGGTCTTGCCGTCGTTCATGAGCAGGACGAAGGGCACGCCCTCCTCCACGATCTCGAAGGGACCGTGGAAGAACTCGCCGGAGTGGAAGTGGCCGGAGTTCACCCACTGCATCTCCATCATGAGGCAGATGGAGGTCGAGTAGGCCACGTCCAGCGAGGCGCCGGAGCTGGTCACGTAGACCACGGGCGAGTCGGCGTAGGCGGCTCCGAAGTCGGCCGCGAGCTTGCGTGCCTCGTGGGCCGCCTGCTCGGAGAGGTCGAAGACGCGCTCGAAGCCGGCCTGCATGGCCTCGTAGACGGCGCAGCCCTCCACCTGCTCCACCAGCTCCACCGCCAGCGCCAGGCAATATCCCAGCTTCTCGAGCTTGGCCGCGTAGTTGGCCTCGAAGCCGTGGACGATGGCGTTGTCGGCCGTCTCGGCCAAGGGCGAGCCGGGGGCGTGGGTGAGCGAGATCACGGTCGCACCGGCGGCCTTGGCGCGCTCGTTGGCCTCCACGGTCTCGGGCGTGGTGCCGCCCAGCGAGGCGCTGATCACCACGGTGGACTCGCCCAGCCAGGCCGGTTGGTCGTGGTTGAACTCGGAGGCGGTGTAGTGGAAGGGGCGCAGACGCTTGGCCTCGTCCTTCATGAAGTAGTAGCCGGGGTAGAGCTCGGCCGAGGAGGCGCCGCAGCCCACGAAGCACACGTTCTCGACGACGCGGTCCTTCGTGACGTCTTCGACGACCTCCCTCACGAGGCCGAGGTCGATGCCGTTATCCATGGTTCAGATCTCCTTGGGGTCGGGGCGTCTACACGAACACGCCGCAGGCGGACAGCACGATGCCGCCCACGATGCAGATGAGCAGGATCCAGCCGGTGTTCACGTTCTTCTTGATGAGCCAGTACACGAACATCACGGCGGCGATGTCGAGCATGCCGGGCACGATGCTGTTCAGGATGTCCTGCATGACCAAGGTGTCCTGGAACACGAAGGGCGTGGTGATGCCTATGAGCGTGGCCGCCATGCCGCCGATGGCCATGAGGCCCACGATGCCGCAGGCGTACATGACCTTCTCCATCACGCCACCCTGCATGCGCGCCAGGAAGCTGTTGCCCATGGAGTAGCCGAACTTGCCGGCGAACCAGGTGATGGGCACCGAGGTGACGATGGAGATGATC
>CANPVI010000135.1 GCA_947581665.1 uncultured Atopobiaceae bacterium
GTGAGGTTCATGCGGTTGCCGTACTCGGCGGCCCAGCAGCCGATGCAGTGCTTGTTGCAGGCGCTCGTGGGGTCGAACAGGATGATCCACGGCACGTTGCACTGGTACTTCTCGGCGTTCTCGGTGCAGGTGCGAAGGCCGCGGAAGGCGGACTCATAGGCGCCGTTCAGGATCATCGTCTTGATGATGTTGTGGTCGACCTCGTCCATGAGCGAGAAGAGGAACTTCTCCCACTTGGAGCCCGGGTAGAGGCCCGCGCGAAGGCCGCGTGTGGCGCCGGGGGCCGTGTCCTTCAGGAGGTTTCCCGCCATGTCGATGAGCTTCTCGAGGTTCTTTTCGCGCTGTGGACCGGAAGCCGCGGAGATCACGCGATCGATGGCGAAACCCCAAGCTTTGCGCTCTGCGGCGTGGGCGAGTTTAGACTGCATATGTACTCCCCTTCGGTTCCTGGCTCGGAATTGCGAGGTGGAACCGTGCTCCCCGCAACCCGTGCGTTTGCGCTCCGTGCGTCCTTATACCCCCACGGTGCACCAAACCTCCACATTGCTAAACAAACGTGCATGGTAGCCCTCGCGCTAAAAGAACGCTAGCTCGGAGTTCGTTGAACACTCAACATCCGGGGGGAGCGGTACTTTTTGCACACCGAGGATCGAATGCGGCGCCCAGCGGAGACGCGGGGACGTCCCAGCCTTGGCTCAGAAGTCGAAGACCTTCGCGATGTCCGCGTTGATGACGAGGTCGGCGTAGGAATCTTGCGGGGTGGGCTGGAGGTTCACGATCGTGAGGGCGTCGCCGTTGAAATACTGGACGAGGCCTGCGACGGGCCACACCACGAGCGAGGTGCCGCCGATCACGAGGAGGTCGGCGCGGCTGATGAGGTTCACAGCCTCCTGGAGGAGGCGTTGGTCGAGCTGCTCCTCGTAGAGCACGACGTCGGGCTTCACGGGGCCGCCGCACGCGTCGCAGTGCGGCACGCCCTCCTTCTCGAGCACCCACTCCACGGGATAGACGGCGCCGCAGCGCTGGCAGATGTTGCGATGCACCGAGCCGTGGAGCTCGAGCACGCGCTTCGAGCCCGCCATCTGGTGGAGCCCGTCGATGTTTTGCGTGAGGACGGCGGCGAGCGGCCCGGTTTCCTCGAGCTCGGCGAGCTTGTAGTGCGCCTGGTTCGGCTTCGCGTCGGGCGCCACCATGCGCTCGCGGAAGAACTGGAAGAACTCCTCCGGGTGGTTCACGTAGAAGCTATGCGAGAGCATCTCCTCCGGCGGATAGGCGAAGTGCTGGTGGTAGAGGCCGTCGGCGGAGCGGAAGTCGGGAATGCCGCTCGCGGTGGAGACGCCGGCGCCCCCGAGGAACACCATCGAGCTCGACCGCTCAACCTGTTCTTTCAAAGCCTGAGCGCCCTCTCGCGCGTCGGTGATGGCAGGCATGGGACACCTCACTTGCATTCGCTACGATACACTCGTCCATCTTGCTCCTAAGGAGGGGCCATGGAGGGTTCCCAGTCGAAGAGCGGCGTCGCGCTCTGCGTGGAGGGCGGCGGCATGCGCATCGCCTACACGGGCGCCATCGTGTGCGCGCTCCAGGAAGCCGGTTTCACGTTCGCCTGCGCTTGCGGCATCTCCGCGGGCGCGTCCGTGACGGCGAACTTCGTGGCGGAGATGCCATGGCGCACGCGGGCGATGTTCGTGGACGGCGTCGAGAGCGAGGAGAGCGAGCACTACGGTGGCTGGCTCGGGCTCGCCAAGGGCAACGGCTACTTCGACGCGGACTACCTCTACGAGGGCTGCATCGAGGACGGCTCCTATCCCTTCGACTTCGAGCGCTTCCAAGAGAACCCCGCGAACTGGGCCACGCAGGCCTTCGAGGCGGATACCGGCCGCACCGCGATCTGGCAGAAGTCCGAACTCGGCGACGCCCTCTCCATGGCGAGCCACGTGCGCGCCTCCTCCACGATGCCCATGCTCATGAAGCCGATCGCCATCGACGGCCACGTGATGTACGACGGCGGGCTCGGACACGGCGCCGGCATCCCGATCACCATCGCCGAGGAGCTCGGCTACGAGCGCTTCGTCGTGGTGCGCTCGCAGGTGCGCGGCTATCGCAAGCAGCCCATCCCTCCCTTGATGCGCGACCTCTACTTCCGCTGGGCGGGGCGCTACCCGCTCGTGGCGAAGGCGCTCATCGACCGCCCGGCCGCCTACAACGAGACGCTCGATCACCTCGATGAGCTCGAGAGGGAGGGGCGCGCGCTCGTCATCTGCCCCGACGCCATGCCCATCAAGAACACCACGCTCGACTACGCCGAGCTCGACGCCGCGTGGAAGGCGGGCAGCGCCCAGGGCGCGCGCGAGGCCACCCGCGTGGGCGACTTCCTGGAGGCCTAGATGAAGCGCTTCGTCTCGTGGAACGTGAACGGCATCCGCGCGATCCTCAAGAAGGATTTCGCGGGCATCTTCGACGAGCTCGACGCGGACGTCTTCGCCATCCAGGAGACGAAGTGCCAGGACTGCCAGGTGGAGCTCGAACTGCCCGGCTACCACCAAAGGTGGAGCTACGCCGAGCGCAAGGGCTATTCCGGCACGGCCGTCTTCTCGAAGGAGGCGCCGATCTCGGTGGTCACGAAGATCGGCGACGCGGCGGCCGATAGCGAGGGACGCGTGTGCGCGTGCGAGTTCGAGGACTACTGGTTCGTGTGCGTCTACGTGCCGAACAGCCAAAACGGTCTCGCGAGGATCGACGTGCGCGAGGAGTTCGACGCGCACCTCACGGATTTCCTCGCCGAGCTCGCCGAGGACAAGCCGGTCGTGGTCTGCGGCGACTTCAACGTGGCGCACCAGCCGATCGACCTCAAGCGCCCGCAGGCCAACGAGGGCAACGCCGGCTACTCGCAGATCGAGCGCGACGACTTCTCAGAGCTCCTCGCCGAGGGCTTCATCGACACGTTCCGCCACCTCCACCCCGACACCGCCGAGGTCTATAGCTGGTGGAGCTACCAGTTCCAAGCCAGGCGCACGAACGCCGGCTGGCGCATCGACTACTTCCTCGTGTCGGAGGACATCGAGGACAAGGTGGCGAAGGCCGAGTGCCTCACGGACATCTTCGGGTCGGACCACTGCCCGGTGCTGCTCGAGTTGGACGTCTAGCGCGAGCCTCAGTCCTCGAGCGCTCCGACACCGCGTTCCACGCAGCCGATGAAGGCCTCGGCTGAGCGCGTGGCGACGAGCTCCGGCGGGAAGTGGATCTCCTCGAGCATGGCAAGGGAGTGCTCGAAGTGCCCGATCTCGCAGGAGATGTGCGCATCGGTGTTCACCGCGATCATCACGCCGGCCTCGGCGCAGGCCTCGGCGAGCGCGCGACAGCGGCCCATCGTGGCCACGCGGCGCCCATCGCCGGGCTTTCCGAAGTCGAAGCTGTGCTCGTTGACCTCAAGCACCTTGCCCAGCTCGCGCGCGGCGCGCACGACCGGGACGAGCTCGTAGGGAAGGCCCGTGCGCCCGATGTGGCCGAGCATGAGCACCTTCGGATGCGCGAGCGCTCTCACGTACATCTCGGTGACCTGCGCCGGCGTGGCGTCGCGGGTGAAGTCGCGGCCGTGCACCGAGGCGATGGCGTAGTCCACGTCCTTGAGAGCCTGCTCCTCGAGCGAGAAGGGCGTCACCCACACATCGCCCGTGAGCATGCGATCGAACGTGAGCCCATGGCCGAAGAGATGGCCCTCGAGGTCGACGATGTCCGCCTCGGCCCCGCGCAGCACCTTCACGCCCATCCACTGCCTTGGAATCGCGCGGAAGTTGAAGAGGTGCTGGTATTCGAGCGGGCGGATCTCACTCGAGATCATCGCGGAGTAGTGGTCGGTGATGCCCACGAGCTCGAGACCGCGCTCGGCGGCCGCGCGCACGTCCTCCTCCACCGTGGAGTACGCGTGGCGCGAGAAGAGCGTGTGGACGTGCGTGTCGCAGAGATTCACCAACATGTAAGCCCATTCTTTCAGCGGCAAGGGTAGCGAGGGTTTCCGAGGTGCCCCAGATTCGCGGGATCTCGAGGACGCAACAACCCAGCGGGTTGTTGCGAAAGCAATGATATGCAGGTCAACAGTAGCAGCTAGCCACATCTGAATAGCTTGAGATGCGGCGTACTTTGTACGTAAGCCCTCGAGATCGCGCGAAGATGGGGTGCATCAGGAAGCCGCAGCGTATTGAGCGGCAAGTTCCTTCCAAGCCGGCATCGAGTCGACGATCGTCGAATACGGCACGCAGTAGCCGACGCGCACCCAGCCCTTGCAGCCGAAGCTGTCGGAGGGCACGGGGAGGAGCTCGAGCGCCTTCGCACGCTCGAAGAACGCGTTCGCATCGGGCTCGAGCGCGCGCACCCAGAGGTAGAAGGCGCCATCGGGCTCCACGTAGGTGTAGCCGGCCGCCGCGAGGCCGCTCGTGAGCGCCTCGCGGTTCTTGGCATAGGCCTCCACGTCCGCCGGCACGTCCACGCAGTCGATGAGCACGCGCTGGAAGAGCGAGGGCGCGCACACGTGGCCGAGGATGCGCGAGGCACCGGCGACGGCGGCGTAGAGCTCGTCGTGCTCGGGGTGAGTCGGCGGCACGCACACCCAGCCGATGCGCTCGCCGGGCAGCGAGAGCGCCTTGGAATAGGAGTACGTGACCACGGTGCGATCGTGGATGCTCGGGATCCACGGCACCTCGCAGCCGTAGGTGATCTCTCGATACGGCTCGTCGGAGACGAGGGTGATCTTCGTGCCGAAGTGTCGCTCGGCATCGTCGAGGGCGCGGCCGAGCGCGCGGAGCGTGGCCTCGGGATAGACCTTGCCGGTGGGGTTGTTCGGAGAATCGACC
>CANPVI010000136.1 GCA_947581665.1 uncultured Atopobiaceae bacterium
ATCCATCGCCCCCTTCGGGGACGACATAACCAGATATGGCTACGAGAGTGAAGGTGCGGATTCTTTAGCGCTTACGGATGGTTTCCCCACCCCCTCATCGTCATCGACCTCGCCGCAAAAAGGCGCTTGGATAGCGAACTTGCAATCCAAGCGCCTCTTCGGGGTGTACGTACTTGTACCGTTACCGCAGGTGGAGGGGCTTGCGGCGGCGAAGGAGGCGGATGCCGATTGCGAGCGTGACGATGCCCGCGAGCGCGAGGACGGGGATCAGGCCCGTGGGCGTGGCGTCGCCGGTCTTGGGGAGGGCGTTCGGGTTCTCGGGCGTGCTGGGATTGCTCGGAGTATCCGGAGTATCCGGAGTATCCGGAGTATCCGGATTGTCGGGGTTGTCAGGGTTATCGGGGTTATCCGGGTTGTTCGGATCGTCCGGCTCGACCGGGTAGCTCGGATCGTCCGGATCGACGGGGTCGTCCCCCGTGTCCTCCTCGTAGGTGTTCGTGATGGTCATCTCGGCGGTCGCGTTGGCCTTGATGGTGACCGCGCCGTCGTCGGTGACGGTCGTCGTGAGCGTGTAGCCATCGATCGCGCCGCCGACCTCCGCGACCTGGTAGTCGCCGGCCTTGAGGCCGTTGAGCGTGGTGGTGCCGTCGCCGATCACGGTCACGTCCTTGGAGTAGCCGCTTGGGCCGGTCACGTGGAAGGTGAAGGCCATGCTCTGCGCCTCGGCGGGTCCGCCGACGATGGCCTTATGCAGGATCAGGGACCCGGTCTTGGGCGTCGACGGGGGAGTGGGCGGCGTGTAGATGGCATTGGTGAAGGTCGCCAACGCGTCCATGCCGGTCACCGGGTCGCCGATCTCCGCGCCGCTCGAGCTGAGCTGCCGGTAGGAGTAGCTCTCGATCGAAAGAGCTTTGGTAACCACGCTGCTCTCGCCGGTTCCACTACCGATTGCATTGAGCGACAGATTCTCCACCGGCTTCACGTTGACCGTAAGGAGCCACTGGTTCGTGTCGTACGTATAACTTGTGCTGCCGCCATTGGTTTCGGTGATGAGGTAGTAGTACGAGTATGTGTTATCTCCGCTAACTAGCTCGGATACCGTGTCATATTCGTACGTAATGGGATCAAAGCGAACGATCCCGCCGTTCGTCATCGCGCCATCCGCGTTCACGTCGATTTCAGCGGAAGCGCTGTAGGCCTCATCGCCTTCGTCAGCCTTGAATTTTCCGTCGGTGTACGAGCCGCTTACGATGCTGAACTTGAACGTCTCTGCTGCGGTGGTACCGCTGCCGGTGATCACCTTTTGGATTTCCGGCGCGAAGATCGCGTTGCCATTCGCTGCGCCGAGGAACATGGTGCCATTGTTGAGGATGCCGCCGCCGTGAACGCTGGATTCATTTCCGCTGATGATGACCTTGGCGTTCTCCTGGGCCACCTGCTTGTCGTATTCGGACGGGTTGGAATTGAGCGCGGCGTAGCCTGTAGCCTCGAGGATGCTCCCGTATGCGAGCGGATTCTCCTGCGTTAGCTCTGACTTGGCATAGGTTCCGCCTTCGGCAGCGGCGTTTCCGTAATTCCCCCACCACTGCGGGTCGCCGCCGCCGAGCATGATGCCCGCGACGTCGCAAAGGTTGGCGTTGAAGTAATCCTCGCCGTCGCCCGCAGCTATGTAGTTCTCGTCAACGAGCTTGCGGTCCTTGTGCTTGGTGCTCCCCGTGCCAGCGGTCGCGGTGCCCTCGGCCGTGTTATCGAAGATGGCCGTGGCCTGCTGGTACGTGAAGTCGTCATCGCCCGTTTGGCATGCAGCAACGCCACCGCCGAAGCCCTTCGCGCTGTTCCCGGTAATCAGGGCGTCTTTTACGAATAGATAGCCGCCCTCCTCGCAGAAGATGCCACCGCCGCCCCAGTCTTCCGTCGTGGTGGTCTTATTGCCCGTTATTTGAATCTGTGCAGATTCAGTAGCCAAGGTAGACGCGGTAGATGGGTCAGACTCATCGGCAGGCCCAATGTACGCCTTCGCCCAGCGCACGCGGATGCCGCCGCCCTCGGCGGTTTCCGCCGTGTTGTTCGAAACGGTGCCGCCGGTCATATTGAAGATGCCATAGCTGCTGAACGCCTTATTCGGCTTTTCCTGCTCTCCCGGGGCACCCGCAGATCGTTCTTCCCTACCATCGACGTAGATGCCGCCACCGCCGCTTGCGGAGGTGTTCTCAGTGATGGTGCCGCCGGACATGGTGAACGTGCTGCCCGTGCTATCCGAGCCACCCTGATCTGCCAAGTACACGAAGAGGCCGCCACCGCCGTTATGGGTGGCAACGCCTGGATTGCTTGCGGTGGTATCGACACGTTTGAGCGTGGTCTTGTTGCCGGAAATCGTCCCGCCCTTGAGCTCGACATCCGATTTGAAGATGGCGATGCCGCCACCATAATCCTGGCCCGTGTTACCGGTGATCTGGACGGTTCCGCCAATCTCGATGACCGCATCATCCGATGACGGGCTCGAGTACCCGATGCTGATGCCACCGCCGCCGGTGCCGCTCCAGTCAGAGAAGCCCGATCTCGTCGCCTCATTGTTGCTGATGGTGCCGCCGGTGATGGAGATGTCGCCCGTGCAGCTCTGGCCCTTGCTGATCGAGTTTCCATTCATGGCGTAGCTGCCGATGCAGATGCCGCCGCCCCACCGAGCGTGGTTGCCGTCAACGGTACCGCCCGTCATCGTGAAGTCGCCGTTGTGTCCCACGAAGATGCCGCCGCCATGGCTTCCATCGGCACTTTCCACATTGGTCGAGTTGTTCTCGATGGTGCCGCCCTTTAGCTCAAACGAGCAGGGTGGAGTGCAATCGCCAGCGCCGCTTACGGAGACGCCACCGCCACCCTGATTCGCCGTATTGCTGGAAATGGTCCCGCCCGTCATGACGAGGGTAGATCCCTTCCCAGGGGTTCCCTTTTCCCCACCATTCAGCGAGATGCCGCCACCATAATCGTTGCTGTTATCACCCGAATTGCTGTTGTTGTTGTTGGTGATGGTTCCGCCGCTCATATTGATCATCGAGCCGTTATAGGCCTCGATACCCGCAGCATCGCTGTGCTCGATCGTGCAGCCCGCCTCTTCGCCCGACGCTCCTGCATACATGTTCAGGTTAGCGTTATCGAGGTATATATTGGAACCGCCCGAGTAACCGTGGCCTGATGTGATATTTCCGTCAATCGTGCCGCCATAGAGATCTATCGTGGATTCATCTTTTGCGTAGATTCCGCCACCATTGCTGTCTCCGAGCGTTCCTCCATACATGGAGAACTGGCACTTACTGCCAATCAAGTTTACGACGCGTTCGCTGTTGCCGTGACCGTCAAGCTTTCCGCCTTTGATTGTTATCTTGGAATTGGCACCATTCGCATTGATGACCTGCTTATTGCCAGCAGTGAGTGTTCCGCCATTGATCTCAAGAGAGCCGCCGTTCATGTATATGTCGGCATCGTTCGCCCAGGGTGCTTCACTCGGATTGCCCAGAATCTGGCCATTGTCGATGATCACCGAAGATGAAGGGTTGTCATCTATGTAGACGAAGCCGTTGTTGCTTCCCTGGAATGTGCCAGCCTCGATGGTCAGTTTTCCGCCGTTGGTAACATCGAACATCTTGGCATTTAGCCCGCTGCTGCTCGTGATAACTCCGCTGCCTATCGGATTACCCTCATTGGCAGAGGAATCAATAATCGTTAGCGAGTTACCTTCACCACTGATGGTAAATAGCACTTCATTCAAGTGTTGATCTTCAGTTTGACGGCAGAATGTCTTCCCATTCAAATTGATTGTTACGTCACCTGAGATGATATAGTTCGAACCCCAATCATTATTATTCTTAACAAAGTAATATTCTTGATTAAGCGTTATAGTGCAGCCCGTCGGCAATGCCGTGCCCTCGGCAATCGGTGCTGGCTCATCTAGATCCATCAATTTGGCGTCGCCGTCGGAGAGTGGGGCGGCGATGGTGACGTCAGAATCTGCTTGGTGGGTGCTTACCGTAGGCTCATCCAGTGGTTGGGCATCGTCGACGGTGTCGGCCTCGTCCGCCTGGCCCGAGTTCAGTTCGTCAGGGGAGGCGCTGGCGACGTCAGAATTCTCGTGGGGGGGGGGTGTGCTCATTAGCTCCTCACCTGCGGGTACGGCCTCTTGCGCGTCGACGGTGGTGGCCGAGGCTATCGAGGGGAGCCCCGCAGCGCAGAGGATCGCGGTGGCGCAGCCGAGCAGCAGCACGAAGGCGAGCAGCGGACGCCAATGCAGCCCCGTTCGTCTCTTCGCACGGGGCCCTCTCGCCAATTCCCCGCCGCTGCCGATCGTCCTCTCCTCGGCGTGTGCGAAGCTCTCGATCTCCCGAGGATGGATCTCATTCCGTGCCATGCCACAACACCTTTCGAGTTGGTCCCGCCTCCAGGTCGCGAGCAGCTCGGAGGTGCCCCGCGTACGCGAAGACCAGAGGCGCACGAGAGAGCTCGCCCCTGGGCAGCTACGGTGGCGCATGTACGTGCGCGGCATCGTGCAATGGCGCAAGGCATCAAGTTGTGGCGACCTGATACCCGCAATGATAGGCGACTTGGCAAGCCTCGTGTCGATGATCTTCGTATCCGAGCGATTGCAACCAATGCGTGGCGATGGCGCAAAGGGTTGGGGGTCCTGGGGCCCTCCGGCATCCGCCGGCTGCGCCATCCCGATCGTCCCGTTTGTGGGGATTTCGCTATGGACGCACGCTCGGGCCTCCACGAAACCTCCGCAATTAGAATGGGAAACGGCATGACAAATGGCGGGGCCGGAGCGCTTCGCCTGTGGCGTTGTGCGAG
>CANPVI010000137.1 GCA_947581665.1 uncultured Atopobiaceae bacterium
CTTGCCCTTGAGCTCGTCTCGCCATTGCTCGCAAATGCTCCCAGGCACGACGATCAAACAACGCTCAAGGTCGCCGCGGATGAGCATCTCCTTTACGAGGAGCCCCGTCATCACGGTCTTGCCCGCGCCGGGGTCGTCCGCGAGCACATAGCGAAGCGGCAGCTTAGGGAGCATCTGGTTGTAGACGGCGTCGATCTGGTGCGGCAGCGGATCGACCGTCGAGAGGCGCACCGCGAGGAAAGGATCGAAGCGACCGGCGAGGAGGATGCGATGGCACTCGGAAGCGAGCTTGAAGTCTTCGGCATCGGCAGAAAACGAGGATGAGGCTGCGTCTACGACACTCAGAGACGCTTCATCGCTCCTCGTGAGCAGTCGGCTGAGGATTTGGCCGCTTGCCAGACGGTAATCGACTTCGAGGCTCTCACCGTAAGAACGCACGGAGCGAATCTCGACGGGCTCGCCACCATGGATCCCCTGAACATGGTTCCCGGGCCGGATTTCCTCGAGTCTCATCATGTGCGTCCCCGCCAATCGACGAGCTGCGATCTCACAGCACCCTCTTCTCTAGTCTACGGGACGCACCACCAATCGAGACCGTCATCATCCCCGTTGCCCGCCAAGCCATCATCAACAGGTGGCTCGCGGAGAAGATCCAGGAGGAATTCAAGGGGGATCCCTTGGTCCGTTGACTCAGCTGCCCTCTTCCCCTACGCCTTCGCGAGGGCGGGCTGGGCGGTGGCGCCCTGGGGCGTGAAGACCTTCGTGAGGCGGGCGATCGTGCCGTGGCCGGTGCGCTTCTTCGAGATGTCCACCGCGTCCACGAGCAGGCGCATCATCTTGATGCCGCGACCGTGCTCGTAGGTGGTCACCGGCTCCTCCGTCGGCGCGATCTCGAAGCCCTCGCCGTCGTCGACGGTCTCGATGACCACGCGATCCTCGTAGGCCGTCACGATCATCGACCCGGTGCCGCTCGGCGTGTGGAGCACGGCGTTTCCCATGGCCTCCCCCGCCGCGAGCGTGACATCGAAGATCTCGTCTTCTGAGAGCGGCAGCGTCACGAGCATCTCCTCGAGGCGATGCCGCGCGGCCTGGAGGCTGTCCGCGCTGATCCTCAGCGAGAGCGACCACCTTGGGACCGCGCCGCGCGCGAGCGGCACGAGCGAGGGCTGGATGCCGGGGCGCGGCTTCATCGGGATGAAGCTCGTGAGCTGGAGGATCGTGAAGGTGCGCGCGACCTTCTCAGGGACGTTGATGAGGGTGAGGAGGCCGCCCGCGCGACGCAGGTTGCGCCCGAGCGTGAGGATGAAGGCCACGCCGCTCGAATCGACGAACTCCACGTTCGCGAGGTCGAGGATGATCCTCTCGCACCCGCCGTCCATGAGCCGCGCGATGTGCCGACGCAGCGCGGGCACGCTCGCGACGTCGATGTCGCCAGCCACGGGAACCCGCATGCCGTCGGAAATGATGAGCACGATCATCCAGTCTTCGCGTGCCTCTTTCGGGGATTATCTACCCATACCCCGCGCCCGTGAGCCGCCTACACGATTAGCCGCCAAAGCTGAACGGAAGATGAAAGACCACGCCTAGTCGAGGCGCACTGCCATAAGCGCGCAGTCGTCCTCCAAGTCATTGTTCGTGTACTCGAAGAGCATGCCGAGGATGGCGTTCGGGAGGTCGCGCACGTCGGTGTCGAAGAGCTTCGCCACGGCCTCGTGCAGGCCCTCCTCGCCGAAGAACCGGCCCTCGGGGTCGCGCGCCTCGGTGAGGCCGTCGGAATAGAGCAGGATCTCGTCTCCCGGCAGAAACGGGATCGTGGCCTCGGTGAAGATCATCTCGCGAAAGGCCCCCACCGCGCCCGACTGCTCGGAGAGGAACTCCGCCTCGTGGCGCTTCGGATGGATGAGGAGCGCGGGCGGGTGGCCGGCCGAGCAGTACGTGAGCGTCTGCGCATCGATGTCGACGATGCCCACGAAGAGCGAGGCGAACGTCTCGAGCGAGGAGAAGCTCATGAAGAAGTCGTTCATGAGGCGCACCATGTGCGCGGGCGAGAGGCCTTCCCAGGCATAGGCGCCGAGTGCGGTGCGCAGCGCGGAGGACACGCTCGCCGCGCGCACGCCCTTGCCCGCCACGTCGCCGAGGATCACGCACGCGCGCCGACCGGGGAGGTTCAAGAGGTCGTAGAAGTCGCCGCCCACCGACGCCGTGGCGGTGGCCGAGTTGTAGATCGCGGCGGAGGAGATTCCCGGCACCTCCTGCAGGCGGTTTCCCATCCCGCGCTGGAGCGACTGCGAGATGTAGTTTGCCTGCGAGAAGGCCTCGCGCTGATGGTCCACCATCACGAGGTCCTGCAGGCAGCGCTTGAGGAAGGTCACGTCGAAGCTCTCGAGCGGGCCCGCGTCCCAGGTGCGACTCACGATGAAGGTGCGACGCCTGCCGCCGAGTGACGGCACGTCCACGAGCGCGCCGCGTGGCTGGAGCCCCTCGGAGACGAGCCAGCGCCGGAAGGCAGACGAGCTCCGCGTGGTGGCCACGCGCACGACGTCGCCCGTATCGCTCGAGAAGGCCTCGTCGAGGTCGAGCGTCACCAGGCGCGAGGAGCCGTCCGCGCTGGAGATCCAGAGCGCGCCATCGTGGCCCGGTTCGGAGTGGAGCGGCAGGTACCTGCCCTCGAGCGAGCGCGCGATGAGCTCGAAGACGCCGTCGTAGTCGAAGTGCTCCGGATCGTCGGCGAGCTCGAGGCTCTGGCGCACCGTGCGCATCACCTGCTCCACGCGGTCGGCCGTGCGCGTGCGAAGCGTCCCGAGGCCGTTCATGATCTCCGTGCCGAGGTGCTGCGCGAGGAGGTAGAGCACGTGGCGCTCGCTCTTGGCCACGTTGTGCGCGCCCTCCCAGCCCACGATCACGATGCCCGCGGCGTCCGTGCCGAAGCGAAGCGGGATGAGGTAGAAGGAGCCGAGCGGCGGGACCTTGGCGGCGGGGCGGTCCTGCGTGATGCCCGTCGTGGCGAGCCCCACCGTCACGAGCCCCTGCCGTCCCACGCCGGCCTTCTTCGGCTCGGGCACGATGATGCCGAGCACGGGCTCTGAGGATTCCTCCAAGTGCCGTATGTTCACGTTCTCGAGGTAGGCGGGCATGCGTTCGGTGAAGGGACGCTCCTCGCCCGCCTCGTGCGCGTGGGCGAGCGCTGAGGGCGATTGCGCCTTTAGGTGGAAGATCCCATCGTCTTCGAGGTAGATGGCCGCGATATCGGCGCTCACGGCGCCACGGAGCTCCTCCACCACCGGCGAGAAGAGCGTCTGGGAGAGCTCGTGGGTGCCCGTGCCGAGGAACTGCTGGAGCTCGGTGCGCGAGATGTTGCGACCGCGCAGGGCGTCGCCGAGCGCCTCGTGGAAGGTCTCCGCCTCCGCCTCGGCCTCCTTGCGCTCGGCATGGGCGATCTCCTCTGCCGCCTGGGCGTCGCCTGCGCCCGCGGCGCCCGCGGCACTCGCGGCGTTCCTTGCGCTTCGGGTGCTCTTCCCCTCGAGCTTGGGCGCCGTGCCCTCGCGCGCGCGATCGTCGAGCTCAGCGGGGCGGCAGACGATGAGGAAGGAGCCGGCGTTTCCGAGGCGCTGCGCGCGCACGATCACCGGCAGGTAGCCGCCCTCGTTCGGACGCCGGCAGTGCAGCAGGCACTCGCGCCCGTCGAGCGGGAAGGGCCACTTCCCCTCCGGTGCGAAGGCACCCGTCGTGAGCAGGAAGAGGAGCCGCACGTCGAGGCCGATCAGCTGGCGCGGCTCGAGGCCGCAGATCTCGGCGAAGTGGTCGTTTGCGATGATGATGTGGCCATCCTCGTCATAGCCGGCCATCGCGTCGTTCGTGAGGTTCAGCACCGCGTAGAGGCCCTGCAGGCTCACGAAATCCGTCACGTGGCTCGCGCCCACGTCGCCCGCCACGAGGTTGTCGCCGAGGATCACGTCGGCCCTCCCCTTGTGCAAAAGCTAAGAAAAAAGCGACCCTCGGGAGGGTCGCTTGGAGGTCGCTGGTGTCGGAGGCGGGACTTGAACCCGCACGACCGTTTAGTTAGTCACTAGCACCTCAAGCTAGCGCGTCTGCCAATTCCGCCACTCCGACAATGCCTTAGTACTCTAGCACAAGCGGGCCTGTGGTAAAGCCCCGCGCTCACGGCTCCTCCAACCGCGAGCGCGGGGTTTACGCCAATGGGACTAAAGCTTGATCGAGGAGCCTTCGATCGGGAACGGCTTCGCGAAGTGGCACGCGCAGAAGTGGCCGGGCTCTAGCTCGCGAAGTTCGGGCTTCTCGGTCGAGCAGATCTCCTGCGCGATCGGGCAACGCGTGTGGAACAGGCAGCCCGACGGCGGGTCGATCGGCGAGGGCGGGTCGCCCGCGAGGATGATGCGCTCACGCGAACGCTGGAGGTCGGGATCGGCCACCGGCACGGCCGAGAGCAGCGCCTGGCTGTAGGGGTGGCACGGCTCGGCGTAGAGGCTGCGCCAGTCGCTCATCTCGCAGATGGAGCCGAGGTACATGACGGCCACGCGGTCGGAGATGTGCTGCACGACGGAAAGGTCGTGGGCGATGAAGAGGTACGCCGTGCCGAACTCCTGCTGGAGCTCGTCGAGGAGGTTCAGCACCTGTGCCTGGATGGACACGTCGAGCGCCGAGACCGGCTCGTCGCAGATGATGAGCTTCGGGTGCAGCGCGAACGCGCGGGCGATGCCGATGCGCTGGCGCTGGCCGCCGGAGAACTCGTGCGGGTAGCGGTTGATGTGCTCGGGGTTCAGGCCCACGATGCGCAGCAGCTCGCGGACGGTCTCGATGCGCTCGTCGTTGGAGCCG
>CANPVI010000138.1 GCA_947581665.1 uncultured Atopobiaceae bacterium
CAACGGTCCAATGGTCTGCGAAACGCGGATCCCTATCCTTCTCGGGGCCGTCAAAGCAATCGTCCACCTCAAGCGAGAGGATGATCTCCTTGAGCGTTGCCATCGTCATGCCGCGATCAGCCATGAACTCACGGCTCGCATGTCGAGGCACGAAGATGAGTGAACCATCAGTCACGAAGCGCTTGAGCTCGGCAAGGAAGAGTGGGAGGAAATGAGTGCGTGACATCTTCCTCCCTCCAAGCTCAGTGTCATCATATGATGACACCCAGTGAAAGTCAATCAATCAGAACAAGCTTGTGTGATCGTGCGCGACCTCAGGGTCTATGCGGATGCACTCGAAGGCGACGTGTACCACTATCGTGACAAGTCAGGCCTCGAATGCGATGCGGTGATCTGCCTGCACGACGGGCGCTACGCACTCGTGGAGGTGAAGCTCGGCGGCCCGGAGCTCATCGCAGATGGGCTCTCAACGCTCGAGAAGGTAGCGGCAAGGATCGACCAGGCGCGCATGGGGGCGCCGGCCTTCTGCATGGTCCTCACGGGGGCGAATTCCCTCTGCTTCACCGCGCGCAACGGGATCCACGTCGTCCCCGTGGACCGCCTCGCACCCTAGATGCCCGACGGGAAGTAGCGCGTGCGGACATGGCGCGTGTGGACCTTTGCTTGCGCAATGCAAGTGCAACACAGGCACAATGAGTTAAAGTGCAAGAGAAGCACGTGCATATAAGGAAAAAGGTGCTAGAGTTGTACGTGCACTTATCTCGACCTGATCATTGGTTCGTTTCGCAACGTGGAGCATCATCGTGAACGCTGTCATCCTGGAGAAGCTCGCGAGCTTCTCGCTCGACGATTATCGCCCCATCTATTCTCGTACCCTCGACCTCGGCGAACCGTTGCGGCCAAGAGCAGGGAACCTCGTCAAGGTCGTAGTCGGCATCCGCCGTTGCGGCAAGAGCTATCGACTCTTCCAGGAGATGGAGCGATTGCTCGCCATGGGCGTCCCGAAAGAGCGGATCTGCTACTTCAACTTCGAGGACGAGCGCCTTGCCCCCGTCACCCCGTCCACGGGCGACGAGGTCCTCGAGGCATTCTTCAGCGCGAACCCGAGCGCCCATTCCGAGGGTGCCTACCTCTTCTTCGACGAGATCCAGGCCATGAGCGGCTGGTCCGCATGGCTGCGTCGCGTCGTGGACTCGCACCGCGCCACCATTTACGTGAGCGGATCCTCGTCGAAGCTGCTCTCGAGCGAGGTCTCCACGGAGTTCCGTGGTCGCGCCTTGGAATACGAGCTCTATCCCTATTCGTTCGCCGAGTACGTGCAGGTGATGAATCCCGAGCATGCGGGTGCCGTGCTCCCTGCCGAGGATGCGGACGATGATAAGGGGCGCCGCTCCTTCCTCTCCGAGGCCACGAGGGTTGCTCGCCAGCACCTCCTCACGAGGTATCTCACCCGGGGTGGATTTCCCGATGCGCAGCAGTTGCCGCTCGAGCGGGCGATCGCCCTTCTTCAAAGCTACGAGGAGCGCGTGGTGCTGAAGGACATCGTCGAGCGCCATGGTGTCACACGTCCCCGCGTGGCCGTGCGGTTCGCGCAACGAGTGCTCGCGTCGAATGGCCAGCTGCTCTCGATTCGCCAAAGCGTGAGGGCGCTCAAGGCCGCAGGCATCGGCACAAGCCAAGAAGTGCTTGGCGACTTGCTCGACTATCTTGAGGAGTCGTTTCTCACGTTCTGCGTGCGACGCTACGACCGTTCGCTCGCTGAGGGCGCCAACGACCAGCCCAAGGTCTACGCCATCGATCCGGGGCTCGCGCAGGCATGCTCCGGAGCTCGGGTCGCAAACACCTCGCAGCCGCTCGAAAACGTCGTGTACTTGGAGCTTTTGAGAAGGACACCCGTCATCAGGGAGAATCGGGTGAGCTACCTCAAGACGCGTCGCGGCCATGAGGTGGACTTCGTCGCAGGCGATGCACTCCTGGGAGAGCCCGATGCGCTGTACCAGGTGACGTGGGAGATGGACGACGCGAAGACGCGAGAGCGGGAAGTGCGTTCGCTCGTGGACGCGCTCGAAGAGGCGCACGCGCGCAGTGCCGGAGGGAAAGACCGTTCGTTGCCCGAGGCCACGATCATCGTCGGGCAGATCACCCCATGGGGATTGGACGAAACTCGGGCGTATCTGCGCGAAATGGGCGGCATGGCTGCACGCATCAACGTACGACCCGCCGTGGAGTGGCTCATCGAAGGCTGAGCGCTGCCATGGAAAGGCATCTGGGCTCGCGCTTCTGGGGTGTGCGAATCTGCGGATCAGCCGCTAGGCCGAAATGTGATAAAATAATAATTAAGCGGGAACTCGGACACATTTTGTCGGAGCGACCCGCCCTATTTCACTAAGCGCCTTGCTTGTTACCCGTCGGTAGCACGTGGGGCGCTTACCTTATCCTTCGCAAGGAGCCGTCACGCTGGATGAGGTATATCTTTCCTCGCTTGAAGGCGTGGCTTCGCTTGATCCATCTCGCCACGTCCGCATCGGTTGCGCTGCTCTTATTGAGCGAGTTGTTGAAGACGATGACCTTCGCGTCCTTCTTGCCGCGACTCGTCTGCTTGATGTGGCTGTCGATGGTGTTGAACGAAGAGGCCTCCCTGAGCGTCTTGATCTCGAGTCCGCCCTCGCAATCGGCAAGCCCGCGAGTGTGCACAACCCCGTCTCTCGTCTCTTCGTACTGGTCGACGACAAAGGTGCAGCGAACGCCATGCTTCTTCAAGGCTTCCGCGGTTTTCAACTCGTCTTCGTGGTCTTTTCGCGCCTGCTCAGTTCGGGTTTTCCACGCCTTGGTCTCCGGTTTGTCATAACCGATTTTCGGCTCCTTGCCGGTTCGCAGCCACTCGGGGTCACGAGTGGCCATCTCGGCGAGGATTGCACGTGTGGTGTCCTCGTCGATCTTGGGGATTTCCCCATTCGGTATCACGCGCCCGTCGAATATGGTTGCCGCGCAGTCGCAATAGCCCTGATACAGGGCATCGGGGTCGTAGCCCTCGTGCTCAGTCGCGGGGAGCCGCCTGTATCCGCCCGATCCGTCCACACCTCATGCAAGTCGAACGACGGATCCACGTGGCAGTCGCATCCGGCATGGTAGCGGTCGAGCTTGCCCGCCTTATCCTCAGAGCGGTGGACGAACCCCCCGCTCGCAAGAGTCAGGCAGAAGGAGCGCGTCTCCGATCCCGCGGGGATGCGTGCGAGGTCGAGTGGCACTCATTGAGAAAATGCGTGAGACACAACGAAATAGCGCGTAATAATGTGCTCAATAGAACGAAATTGCAGTAACATGCGTGCCAACCAGTACTCGCCGCCGCGCGGGGGAGGACGTCATGCGCCGGAAGATCGACCAGAAGCTCGCCGAATGGAAGCGGTCCCCGAGGCGCAAGCCCCTCATCGTGAACGGCGCGCGCCAGGTGGGGAAGACCTACTCCATCCTGCGGTTTGGCGAGACGGCCTTCGAGTCGATAGTGGCGTTCGATTTCTCGCGGGACGCACTTGCCGCGCACCTCTTCGAGGGGGATATATCGCCGGAATCGCTCGTGCCCCAGCTCGAGGCACTCGCGCGCCAGCCCATCGAAGCTGGTCGCACACTGCTTTTCCTCGACGAGGTGCAAACCTGTCCGAGGGCGCTCACCTCCCTTAAGTACTTCTCCGAGCAAGCGCCGGATTACGCCGTCGTCGCGGCGGGCAGCCTCCTTGGCCTCTCGCTCGGTCGCGAGGAGTATTCGTATCCCGTGGGCAAGGTGGATGCGCTCGATCTCCACCCCGTGGACTTCGAGGAGTTCCTTTGGGCGATGGGGGAGGAGCGTCTCGCCTCGCTTGTTCGCGAGTGCTTCGATGAGGCGGCTCCCCTTGGCCTCCACGAACGCGCACTCGAGCTCTACCGCGCCTACCTGCTTGTCGGTGGGATGCCGGAGGCTGTGGCGCTCCACGCCGATGGCGCCTCGTTTGATGAAATTGCAAAAGCTCAGGGAGCCATTGCCGATGCCTACGTCGCGGACATGACCAAATATGCGAGCCCGCTCTCGAGTGCGCGGATCCTGAACGTGTGGCGGGGCATTCCTCGCCAGCTCGCCAAGGAAAACCACAAGTTCCAGTACACGACCATCGCCTCGTCGGCTCGCGCGCACCAGTACGAAGCGCCCATCCGCTGGCTCGAAGCGGCGGGGATCGTCTCCAGGTGCACGCGGGTGAGCGACGGGACGCGTCCGCTTGCCGCCTTCGCCGATGGTGACTTCTTCAAGCTCTACTTCGCAGACGTCGGGCTTCTCTGCGGCACCTACGGTCTGCGGCTCGCCGACCTCATGCCGGTGGCGGATCGCGTCTCCGGCGTGCGTGGCGCCCTCGCCGAAAGCTATGCCATGCAACAGCTTGTCGCCTCTGGCCTGAAGCCCTACTACTGGGGATCGAACGGGCGCGCCGAGGTCGACTTCGTCGTGGAAACCGCCCGCTCCGGCGTGGTGCCGGTGGAGGTGAAGTCCGGCGGCAACGTGACGGCTCGCAGCATGCGCGCCTATCGCGAGCGCTACCAGCCCAGCGTGGCCGTGCGTCTCTCGACGCGCCAGTTCGGCCGCGAGGGAGATTTGATGAGCGTGCCGCTCTACGCCGCCTTCTGCCTCGACCAGCTCTAGGCGCTCGCGGCGGCGCTCGCGGCGGCGTCCGAGCGGAAACGACCCGGTGCGAGCATGACGGTGGTGCGTACGGCGGTGGCGAGGTTTGATTCTCGAGTTCCATCCGTCGGTTTGCGTGTCGCGT
>CANPVI010000139.1 GCA_947581665.1 uncultured Atopobiaceae bacterium
CGATGCGGCCGAGGAAGATCCACGGGTCGAAGATCGCGTCGAGCTCCTCAGCCGAGAGCGGGCACTCGGGATCGGCCGCGAGGCGTTCGGCGAGGCCCGGGCCCTCCTTCGCCTGCTGCACGTCGCCCCACACCGCCATCGAGTTCCGCTGCACCACCGCGTAGGCGTCCTCGCGGCTCATGCCGCTGTCCACGAGCGCGAGCAGCACCTTCGACGAGAAGATGAGGCCGCGCGTGCGGTTCAGGTTCGCGAGCATGCTCGCCGGGTAGAGCTGCAGCCCGTCGAGGATCCATCGCAGCTTCTCGGCCATGTAGTCGAGCGCGATGAAGCTGTCCGCGAGCGCGATGCGCTCGGCCGAGGAGTGCGAGATGTCGCGCTCGTGCCAGAGCGCCACGTTGTCGAAGGCCACCTGCGCGTTCGCCTTCACCACGCGCGCCATGCCGCACACCCGCTCGGCGGTGATGGGGTTTCGCTTGTGCGGCATCGCCGAGCTGCCCTTTTGCCCCTTCGCGAAGGGCTCCTCGGCCTCGATGGTGTCGGTCTTCTGGAGCGCGCGCACCTCCGTGGCGATGCGCTCCATCGTGGCCGCGAGCGTGGCGAGCACGCCGGAGAGGTAGGCGTGGTGGTCGCGCGAGACGATCTGCGTGGAGAGCGGATCCGCCTCGAGGCCGAGGTGCTCGCAGACGTAGGCCTCCACGCGCGGATCGATGCTCGAGTACGTGCCCACGGCGCCGCTGATGGCGCCCACTGCCACGTTCTTGCGCGCGTCGAGCAGGCGATCGAGGTCGCGGCGCAGCTCGAAGGCCCAGCTCCCGAACTTGAGGCCGAAGGTCATGGGCTCGGCGTGGATGCCGTGCGTGCGGCCCACGCAGAGGGTGTCGCGCTCCTCGAGCGCGCGACGGCGGCAGATGCGCCCGAGCTCGCGCACGTCGGCGATGAGGATGTCGGTGGCCTGGGTGAGCTGGTAGCAGAGCGCCGTGTCGCCGAGGTCGGAGCTCGTCATGCCGTAGTGGATCCAGCGGCTCGGCTTGTCTCCCGAGAGCCCCTCGGGAAGCTCGCCGGCAGGCACGTCGGCGTCCACGTAGGAGCCGAGGTTCGTGAGGAAGGCGATGACGTCGTGGTTCGTGACGGCCTCGATCTCGAGGATCTCGTCCGGCTCGAAGTGCGCGTGCGCGCGGATCCACGCGGCGTCCGCCGGCGTGATGCCGCATTCGCCGAGCTCGGCCTGCGCCTCGCAGGCGAGCACCTCCACCTCCTGCCAAACGGCGTACTTGTTCTCGAGGCTGAAGATGTGGCCCATCTCGGGGCGAGTGTAGCGATCGATCACGGCGCTCTCCTTAAGGCATCGCGCGGCTGATGGTCCTATCGTATCGATTCCTCTGCCCGGACGGGCTCGCCTGCGGCCTAGGCCCCTCGCACGCACGCGTCCCGGGCACGGCTCTGCCGCCGAGGCCCCTCGTTCGCACCCTCCTGGTGAGTGTACGGGGATGCGCCCGTGGTCTTCGTGCGCGTCACCTACCTCCCACGCGGTAGAGGGGAAAACCGTCCTCGTCTGCGCTGCGCAGGCGAGGACGGCAAGTTTGTTTGGAGCTGGAGCAGACGCGAAGTCCGGTACTGCCTTCCTCGATGAAAAGCCAATAGAATCAGCTTGTGCATCGCAGGTGAGGGGGCGCGCATGGAGGTCTTCTATCCCAGCTGCAACTTCGCGCGGATCTCGCCGCAGGCGGCGAAGAAGGTGCGCCTGCAGATGAAGGGGCAGATGGACGTTGCGATCTGCTGCCTGCGCGAGAAGCGCGTGCTTGGCGAGGGCGACGTGGGCATCTACATGTGCCAGTCGTGCCGCGAGCACGTGAACGGCGGCACCACGGAGAGCCTCTGGCCGTGGCTCTTGCGCCAGGACGACTTCGAGTGGCCGAGCTACGAGGGCCTCTCGGTCGTCATCCAGGACTGCTGGCGCGACCGCGAGCATCCCGAGGTGCACGAGGCGGTGCGCGAGGCGCTCGATCGCATGGGCGTCGCGTGGAGCGAGCCCGAGGACGCCCGCGAGCGCGCGACCTTCTGCGGAACGCGCCACGTGGAGCCGCGCACACCGCGCCAGTGCGAGCTCATGGCCGACCACCCCGACCCCTACGTGCGAAAGATGCCGGAGGACGTGCAGCGCGAGCTCATGGCCGAGCGCGTGCGCGAGCTCGAGGCGGTGGCGCAAAGCGGCGAGCCGCTCGTGGCGCTCACCTACTGCAACGCCTGCACGCAGGGCCTCGAGCTCGGCGGCGCCACCGTCGTCCACCTCGGCGAACTCGCCATGGGCACGTACTGATTGCTTACGCCGGCATGAGCGTTTACGCCATGTACCCGCCAGGGCCCTTAGGCCGCGGACCTGCCAGGACCCTTAGGCCGCGGACCCACTTTTTCGGTGCATTGCATGCACCGAAAAAGTGGGTCCGCGGCCGAAACGGGGGGGTTGAAAAGTGGGTCCGCGGCCGAAACGGGGGTTGAAAGAGTGGGTCCGCGGCCGAAACGAGGTTGAAAAAGTGGGTCCGCGGCGAAAAGAGTCGGGGAGTGCTCGGCGAAAGGAGGGTTCGTGGACGCGATCGTCTTTGGCATAAGCTTCCTGGCCTCGTGCATCGGCGCCATCTGCGGGCTCGGGGGTGGCATCATCATCAAGCCGGTGATGGACGCGGTGGGCGGCTGGTCCGTCTCCACGGTGAACCTGCTCGCCGGCTGCGTGGTGCTCGCCATGAGCGCGTACTCCGTCATCCTCATGTTCGCGAAGGGCACGGAGAGAGCCGACGTCTCCACGACGCTGCCCATCGCCATCGGCGCCGCCGTGGGCGGGCTCGCGGGCAAGCAGCTCTTCAGCTGGACGTCCGAGGCGCTGCCGGACCCGGAGGAGGCCGGCGCCATCCAGGCGGGCATCCTGCTCGCGGTCACCGTCGCGACGCTCCTCTACACCATCTACCGCAGCCGCTTTTCCTCGCACCACCTCGAGAGCCCCGCGCTGAACGTGCTCGTGGGCTTCGGACTCGGCGCCATCTCGTCCTTCCTCGGCATCGGCGGCGGGCCCATCAACCTCGCGGTTTTCTTCTACCTCTACTCGATGGACATCAAGGAGGCGGCGCGCAACTCGCTCTTCGTGATCCTCTTCTCGCAGGCCACCGCCGTGGCCGCCATCGTCTTGGGCCAGGGGCTCGCGGGGGCGAGCGGGCCGATGATCCTCGGGATGATCGCGTGCGGCCTCGCGGGCGGCATCGTGGGCCGCGCCATCAACCGCCACATCGACGACGCGACGGTGAACCGCCTCTTCATCGCCCTCATGGTCGTGATCTGCGGCATCTGCGTGTACAACATGGTTTCGCATGGGCTCGCGTAGTGCGCGGCGACCTACACTAGGGGCATGAGCAGGCCACGCAGCGAACACGGGGCGCGCAAGGGCGAGGTGCCGGAAGGCGCGGCGCTCGGAGAAGGCGTATCGAGGCGCCCCATCCTCGACGCCGGGATTGCGCTCGGCGCCCTCATGGTCGTGGCGCTCGTCATCCTCACCACCACCCGCTCCCTCGGCATCTTCACGCCCGCGCCCAACGCCGACCCCACGCAAGGCGACGTGGTGGCGTACGGCGTGGAGCCGTGGGCCTCGCTCGCGAGGATCGTTATCGCCGTCTGCCTGCCCGCCATCGTGTGCGTGGTGGCGGTGGTGCTGCGCGACGTGGAACTGCCGCGCGGCGTGCGCTACGCGGCGTTTTCGCTGGCCACGGTGTTCGTGGTGACGGTGGTGACGCTCGCCGTGCTCGCTGCGGTGGGGCCGCCGGACGCGCCCTCCACGCTCGCGAACGACGCGCGCCTCGAGACGCTCGCCGACGGCTGGGGCCTCGTGCTCACGGCGGCGTTCGGCTGCTGCCTCGGGCTCTCGCTGCCCGCCGTGCACAAGGGAAAGCCGGCTCCCTGGCGCCACGTGCCGGGACGCCCGTCGAGGCGCCACGTGACGTTCTGCGTGCTCCTGGGGCTCGTGATCTCGCTCGTGGCGTGGCTCGTGGCCGCGTTCGGGCCCTATTCGGACGAGGGCACCACGACGACGCACTGGGTGGCGTGGTTCCGCGACTTCGTGGCGCTTCCGGCCGTGTGCTACCAGACGATGACGCTCGCGGTGGCCATCGCGGGGCGCTTCATCAACGTGCGCGCCGTGCCCTCGACGCCGAGGCACGTGATGGTGGCGCTTCCGCTCGTGGCGTGGGCCGCCATCGCGGTGGTGGGCGCGGTCGCCGAGGTAGCGGGCCTTCCCGAGGGCGCCAACTGGGTGGCGCTCATCGTCGTGCTCTTCGCCGGCCTCGGCACCCTCCCCGGCATCGTCATCGCCGCCATGCGCGACTGACCACACGACTTGCGCCGCGGGCCCACGTTTTCGGTGCATCCGTGGACGCACCGAAAACGTGGGCCCGCGGCGTAATTCAGAGGAAGTTTAATCTCCACCGCCGCTTGGGCTTCTTGAGCGCTTCGGCGGAAGCGTTTCTGCGATTCTCTAGAGCTTCGCCGTGTCATCGGATTGCGTTGAGACGACGGTCTTCACCCCATCAGCGCCTTCAACTTGTTGGATGTCCGTCGGCGTTGCGGTTGCATCTGATTCGACCTCTTCGGCGGCTCCTGCGCTCGATCCCCCATCACCACCATCTACGCCTGCGCCATCAGCCTCCAGCCCACCATCCTGCATATCGGACGAAGCGCTATCGGGACCTTGCGTATCCGCGCCTGAAGCGTCTACCGCATCTCCATCAGCCACTACCG
>CANPVI010000140.1 GCA_947581665.1 uncultured Atopobiaceae bacterium
GGGTGGGCGAAGGGGCTCGAACCCTCGACCTACGGAGCCACAGTCCGTCGCTCTGCCAACTGAGCTACACCCACCATATGGAGCGCTGGTGCTCGTGTATTTTCGCCATTCCTGCCGCTAAGTGCAAGTGAATCGCGCCGGGGATTGCAAGTCCACAGGTCCGCCAACCTAGTCGATCGATCCCACGGTGCCCATGAAGAGGGGGACGTTCGCGGTGACGTCGACGATGAGGTAGGCGAAGGGGCGATCGAGAACGACCTCGTGGGGCTCCTCGAGGTCGGGCGCCATGCTCGTCTCCTCGATGCCGACCTCCGTGGCGGCGCCCGCCTTCGTGCCCTCCTCGTTCACCTCGATGAACGTCTTCTGCACGGCCTCGCCGACGCAGAGCCTCTCGGGGCTGATGCCCGAGAAGTTCGCGAGCTGCGGATCGAAGGCGTCCGTTATGCCGAGGCGCTGGAGCGTGCCCGAGAGGTCCATGTCGTAGGAACCGTCGAACTTGGGAAGGCCGGTGTTGACGGTGCCCTGGCTGCCCATGCGCACGAGCTCGGCGAGCTCTGAGCCGCTCGTCTCGGCGAGGAGCTCGGAGACGCTCGTGCCCTCCTTCGGGAGCAAGGCGACGAAGGCGTAGCGCCCGCCCGCGTAGGGCTTCATGAAGCCCGTGCACTGGGCGTTCTCGAGGTAGCCCGAGGCTTCCTGCTCGTACATCATGTCCACGCGGGCCTCGGTGCCATCCTCGGAGGTGAAGGTCGCCTCCTCGACGGTGCCCTCCTCATAGGGCGTCTCCCATCCGCCCTCGAAGGCGCAGGCGTCGATCACGTAGAGCGCGTAGGAGGGGTCGATCCTCTCGAGGATGGAATCGATCATGCCGTGGGTGCGCTCGTCCACCCAGCCGTTAATCTCCCCCAGCGTGGCGTCGTCGAAGGCGCGGTCGTAGACTTCGGCGCCGAAGTCGTTCTGCGCGTTCGCGATGAACTGCTCGGCCGGCTCGAAGGTCTCGTTCACCCAGAGCGAATCAGCGAGCGAGAACGTGTCGCCATCTGCGCTCCAGCCGTCCGCGAGGCCCTTGAGCTCGGTTTCGAGCGTGCCGTCGACGGCCACGCCGAGCACGTCCTCGATCTGCGTGCGCGTGGCGCCCTCCGCGCCCGTGGCGAGGAGGGCGAGGGGGCGCGCGAGCGAGACGGGGGAGACGAGCGAGTTGCCGTCCTCTGCCTCGACGTTTTGGAGGAGGCCGAGGCCGAGGTCGTAGTAGGGCGCGGGGTCGGAGACGCTCGCCACGTCGACCGTGGACGCGTCGGGTCCCGGCGTGAGCGCCTCTTCAGGAGGAGCACCGCATCCCGCGAGGCTGCCGCAGGCGAGGATCGCGGCGACGAGCGCCGCATGCCGTGTTTTCATAGGGCCCTCATTTCGGGTCGCAAGGCTTGCACATCCTATGGGATTCCCCTGCGGACGCCCCTCAATACCCCCGCGTTTCCGCTATGGTGGAAGTGGTAGGGCAGCCGGATGGGCTCCGGGGCGCACGTCGAGCAGGGCGAAGGGCTTTGAGCATGGTTTTGAATCTGAACCCGACCGTGATCTGCCTCATCATCGCGCTCATCATCGCGCTCGTGAGCTGGATCGTCATCTCCTTCAAGAAGCCGTTCGGACTCTAGGGCCGAGCTCAACGACGCGCCCATGGTCTGGCCGATCGCCGTCGCCGCCGCCCTCGCGATCGTGCTCATCAAATACCGCGACGCGCACCTTCGCCGCACGCAGGCCGCCCTCGCGGCGATCTTCACCACGCGGCGCTTCGCGGGAAGGCGCGTGCGCGTGCTCTCCGTCCACCACGGCTGGCAGTCGGGGATGGATCTCGATAATCCAGACGAGCTCGTGTTTCCCTACGTGCGCGCCTTCGATGCCATCTTCTCGGGGCCGAGGCGCCCGGAGCGCGTGCTCGCGATCGGCGGGGGAGGGTTCTCCTATCCCATCTCCCTCGCGAGGCGCGGTGTGGCCGTGGATGCGGTGGAGATCGATCCTGCGGTCGTGCGCATCGCGCGCGACTTCTTCGGGCTCGCGGACGCGGAGGCGCTCGTCGGCGCGGACGGACGGCCGCTCCTTCGCGTGATCGTCGATGACGGTGCGCGCTACCTCGAGCGATGCGACGGCGTCTACGATGCCTGCGTGCTCGACGTCTATCGCGGCATGGACGCGGTCCCGGAGATGGCGAGCTCAGAGACGCTCGCGCATGCGAAGGCGCGCCTCGCGGAGGACGGCGTCCTCGCGGTGAACGCGGTCTCGAGCGGGGAGGGCGATTTCGGCCTCGAGACCTGGGCAAACGCGCTCCTCGGCGTGTTCGCCCACGTCTGGGAGATCCCCGCGTCGTGGGGTCCGGAGGCCTACTGGCAAAACTCCGTCCTCGTGGCCTCGGACGCCCCACTCGACCTCGCCGCGCGCTTCCCGGCGGCGTTGGAGCTCTAGGCCCCGCTCTCTCGGGCTTTGCAAATTGGGCATTGCCGCTTCGGGCATAAACCGAGGCGAGCGCAACGGCCTTCCTCGAGGAAGCGAGATCCCATGTGCGGACGCTACATTCCCCTCACGCTCCGGCAGATCATGCGCGTGATCGACATCCTCGCGGGCGAGGCGGACTGGGGACGCGAGGACGAATGGACGCGGGAGGCGCGCCAGGTCTATCCCGGCGATGATTCGCAGCTCGTGATCCCCTTCGAGGAGCGCCTCGAGCCTGCGGAGATGCGCTGGGGCTACGAGGTGGGCTGGCGCAAGGGCCCGATCTTCAACACGCGCATCGAGAGCGCGCTCAAGGGCGGCATGTGGAGGGATTCGATCGAGCATCGCCGCTGCATCGTGCCCTGTCGCGCGTTCTTCGAGCCGCACCGCTCAGAGACGCTGCGCTCGCCGAGGACCGGGCGCGAGATCAAGCGCCACTACGAGTTCTCGAATCCCGAGGCGCCGGCGCTCCTCATGGCCGGCATCTGGGAAAACGACCGCTATTCCGTGGTCACGTGCGCGCCCGACGAGCAGATGGCGCCGATCCACGACCGCATGCCCCTCGTGCTCACGCCCGAGGAGGCGAGGACGTGGCTCGGGCCCCGCTACGCCGAGCTCGCCGACCATCCGCGCGAGCGCCTCGTGGTGCAGCCGGAAGACACAGTGCGACGAGGCGACGCCCCACCCCTCGCCGGCATCCAGGAGACGCTCTTCTAGGATTTTCGCGGTGTGGTCTCAGGGCCCACGCGAACTGGCGGTTCTGGAGGCCACGAGGCGTGCGTGAAAGACGGCTCGTGCTCCCCTATGAGAATTCACGAACGCACGTGGCGATGGTGGGTCACAACTTCTAGACTTCGAACTGCCGGTTTGGGCAGGCTGGCGTGATGGCTGCCGTGCGTCTCTGGGGAGAGCTATGAAAATCCGCAGGTGGAGCATTGTGCTCAGCATTCTTGCCGCATGCGTTTCCGTGTGCGCGGTCGCGGGGTGTGACAACGAGCCGTTGATGTCCGCGGAGGCCGAGGCGCTCGCCTATGAGCCGAGCGGCGCCTACACGGCCACCTTGACGCCACGCGATGGCGTGTCGATGGAAGGCCTCACCGCGGCTGACCTGCAGGTGGGCTACCCCGTCATCGACCACGAGTGGCTCGTGGAAAACGGCTACGCCCTCCCCGAGGGAGCCGAGGAAGATGCGGCGTCTGCCACGCCCACGACGGACACCTCGACGAGCGACGACGCACAAGGCGACGCCGAGGACGCCCCCGCGCAGGCAACCACCTCGGGCGAGAACGGCGAGGACTTCGTGGATGCCCCCACCGAGACCGTCTATGCGGAGGTAACGGACTTCACGGTGAACGCCGATGGCACGGCCACCTTGAGCTTCGAGGATCCGAAGGCCGCGGAGAACCAGCCCGAGATCTACTCCGTCTACGCGGAGAAGACCGAGTTCTCGAGCCAGGTGCCTGTGACCTATCCGCAGTTCGCGCTCGAACCGGACATCTCCTATGTGCCCGCCACCGCCGAGACGACGAAGCTCACGCTCGTGCTCGACGAGGGCGAGTTCAACCCGAACGTCTCCGAGGACGCCATCACGCTCGACGGTTCCTTCGAGGACATGCAGGTCGAGAGCCTCTCGTCCGCGGGCAAGAACCTCACGCTCCAGCTCACGGGCGCGCCGACGATGGTCGCCGAGGCGGGTGTCTACACCGATGGCGTCGTCACCGTCGCGCCCGAGGCGATCGCCCATGCGAGCGTGCCCACGAACGCCTTCATCCCCGTGCAGACGGACGGCGTCATGTTCGTGCCCGCCGATCTCACCGTGGCGAGCAACACGGTCACCATCCCGATGCTCGTCTTCGGCGTGGCCGATCCCGCGACCATCACGGCTGATCAAATCTCCATCACGGGCGGCGAGAAAGCCGTCACGGTGAAGGACGTCCAGGCGGGAGCTGGCGATCAAGCGATCCTCACGCTCGACGTCCCCGGTGTCGCCACCGCGAACGAGGCGGCTGCCGCGCTCTCCGGCCAGACGCTCAAGGTCGCCGACTTCGAGACCACGATCGACCTTCCCGAGGCGAGCTTCTATCCCGTCTTCGACTACGTGGGCGCCGATGGGAGCGACCTCGCGCTCACGCTCGTCGCCTACGTGAACGGCGGCACCTTCGCCGAGGACCTCGCGGCCGACGACGTCACGCTCGGCGATGCCTTCGAGGACGGCACCGTGAAGTCCATCGAGCGTACGGGCGACACCACCGCGAAGATCGAGCTCA
>CANPVI010000141.1 GCA_947581665.1 uncultured Atopobiaceae bacterium
CGTGATGATGGCCGTCGCCGCTCCCGTGAAAATCGCCTCTGCCATGGTGCCCGTCCTTTCTTCGCCGTGCCTGCACGCGTGCACACTCGCTTTGAAAACAAAAAAGCAGCCGATATCGAGGAATATCGGCTGCCGAAAACGCGCGTGGTGCTTTAGACCGCACGGCGATTCCGATAGCCCTCCGTCACTTTGACGACAGTCCGGAGGATCTTCTCCTCCGGCCCAAGCTCCGCGCCTTCGCCTGGCACGTGCTTTCGGCACCGGCACCTTTCACCTGCCCGACGGTCGGCGATGACCCATGGGGGCGAGCTACTGTTTGCTCGGTGCGCCTCTATCTCGAATTGCGCGAGTATGCAGTTTTCAAGCGCCCTCACCGTAGCACACGCGCGAGCGTGCGGCGGCTTCGCTCCCCTACACTTGGTGAACGGTCCATCCACCCGCGAGCGCGCCTTTGAGGAGGCCCCATGCCCACCACCGCCAACTGGCTCGACGACGCCGTGTTCTATGAGATCTACCCGCAGTCCTTCAAAGACACGAACGCCGACGGCATCGGCGATCTCCGCGGCATCATCGAGAAGCTCGACTACGTGGCCTACCTCGGATGCAACGCCATCTGGCTGAGCCCGTGCTTCGTCTCGCCCTTCCGAGACGCCGGCTACGACGTCTCCGACTACTGCCACGTGGCGCCGCGCTACGGCACGAACGAGGACCTCCGCCGGCTCTTCGACGAGGCGCACAGCCGCGGTCTGCGCGTGATCCTCGACCTCGTGCCCGGCCACACCTCCTCCGACCACCCGTGGTTCCTCGCCTCCACGCGTGCCACGGAAAACGAGTTCACCGACCGCTACGTGTGGACGGATAACGTGTGGAAGGACGTGAGGGGGATGGGCGTCCTCAAGGGCATCTCCGAGCGCAACGGCTCGGTGGCCACGAACTTCTTCTCGCACCAGCCCGCGCTGAACTACGGCTACGCGCACCCCGACCCCGCCGAGCCCTGGCAGCAGCCGGTGGACGCGCCCGGCCCCATGGCCACGCGCCAGGCGATGAAGGACGTCATGGCGTTTTGGCTCGCGCTCGGCTGCGACGGCTTCCGCTGCGACATGGCGCACTCGCTCGTGAAGGAGGACGAGGGCGAGCAGGCGACGATCGAGGTCTGGCAGGATCTGCGCGCCTTCCTCGACGAGACCTACCCCGAGGCCATCCTCATCAGCGAGTGGGGCAATCCCGACCACTCGCTCCAGGGCGGCTTCGACATGGACTTCCTCCTGCACTTCGGGCCGTCGCACTATAACGACCTCTTCCGGGTGGAGCGGCCGTTCTTCGCGGGCGAGGGCGACGTGAGCGCCTTCGTCTGCCGCTACGAGGAGAGCCGCGCGGCCTCGGACGGCAAGGGCCTCATGTGCATCCCCTCCGGAAACCACGACATGGATCGCCTCGCGGGGCACATCCCCGCCGAGCTCCTCGAGATGTGCTTCGCGTTCCTGCTCTCGATGCCGGGCGCGCCGTTCATCTACTACGGCGACGAGATCGGCATGGACCACGTGCGGGGGCTGCACTCCGTGGAGGGCTCCTACTGGCGGACCGGCGCGCGCACGCCGATGCAATGGGACTCGAGCCTGAACGCCGGCTTCTCGAGCGCGCCCGCCGACGAGCTCTACATCCCCCTCGACCCGAACCCCGCGCGCCCGACTGTGGCAGCCCAGCTCGACGACGAGGATTCGCTGCTCCACCGCGTGCGGCGGCTGATCGAGATCCGCCGGGCGCATCCCGCGCTCCAGAGCAAGGGCGACGTGGAGTTCGTCTTTGCCGAGAAGGACGCCTACCCGCTCGCCTACGTGCGACGCGAGGTGGGCGCCGACGGTGAGGTGCTCGAGGGTGGCGAGCAGGTGCTCGTGGTATTGAACCCGTCCGCGACGCCGGCCGCGTTCTCCCTTCCCGAGGGCGTGACGCCGGGCGAGACCATCTACGAGTTCGGCTCGCCCGTCTCCGTGGGCGGTCGCACCGTCACCGTCCCGGCGAGGAGCGCCGGGTTCTTCCTCGTGGGATAGGCGAAGGCGCTTCGGCGCCGGAGCGGCAGGTGGGAAGGGCCGGTCGGCAGTTGCCGACGATGCTGCCTCGGGCGTCGCAGTGCCGCAGAGGCGCTTCGTTCGCATCCTCGTGGCACCGGAGCCTATCTTTCGCATTTGAATCCGCCGAGGGCCCTCCTTCGCACGTAAGGAGAGCCGCCTGGGGCCTTCCGCCGCACCTTCATGCGAACAAGGCGGCTCCGCGACCAATGACCGTGCGAAATTCGGGTCCCTCTGGCGAAAATCCCCCTCATGGCCGTGCGAAGGAGAGGCCTCCACGGATTCAAATGCGAACGAGGTGCCTAGGCGTCGAGGCGCGTGGGGGCCTGAACGATTTGCGGGCGCCGAGGTCAGGGGCCACGCGGATGCCAGCGCCTCACGATGACCCACGTGCCTGTGCGGGCAGCGAGTGGCGATCGCTCGGATATGATTTCGCTGCGAGGGGCGTTCGTGAGCACGGGAGGAGCGCGCGATGTTCTGTCCGAACTGTGGGAACCAGCTGGCCGATGGGGCCAAGTTCTGCCCGAAGTGCGGAAATCCCGTGAGGCAAAGGCCACAGGGACCAGCAGCGCCGCGTCCTGCATACACGCCGACCCCCGCATCGGCTCCGTCTCCGATGCCCGCTCCGCCTGTGGCTGACCAAATAGCGCTCCCGGACCGTGGCAAGGAATCATGGGTTCGCACCGTCGCGATCACGTGTGGAATCACTGCGGTTGCCGTGGCGATAGCCTTCTTCCTCGATCTCATGTACAACGGCACGCCCGCGCGGCTCGATCAGATTCCCACCGGCTGCTACTCGGTCGCATCCGATGACTTCGGCCAAGCGACGGGCTATGAATTCGAGGTGGATGAAGATGGCACGCTGGCGTTTGGCGACTACCGCATCGAAGAGAGCGGATGGTCGACTGAAACCACGTTCAACCTCAATCTAAGCGCGACGGCCCAGCCCCTCACCACCATCGACGGTTCCACGGTGTTCGAGCTCAGCGACCTCGAAGACGTGTACGGCTACTCGCCGATCGATCCAGATGGCGAGATGTATCTCATCGTTCCGAATGGCTGCGGTTTGGGAAATCCGACTGGCCTTTGGGGCCTCGTGTACGTGCCCGGAGGAGCGGCAAGTGAGGCCACTGTCTCATGGGCCATGCTGGATGCGGACATTGCAACCGCAGTCAAGGAAGTCGTCGGCACAGCCTACGTCTATTCGGACAGCTTGGATCCGAACCTTGTTTCCTTCGAAGAAAACACGTGGAATGACTACATCGACGCGGCCATTGCCAATGGCGACACCACTGCATACCAGCTGTACAAGCCAAATACGATGACGGTCGGTGCCTACCAACTCCTCGACGCGGAAGGAGAGCCGGTTGCGGCGCTTGAGGTCGCAGGCGATTTCGTGTGCGATCCCCCAAGCGAATAAGCCGGCACGTCTCGAGAGACGCTGCGTTTCGCGGCGCGCTTAGCCGATCACGATCGTGTAGTGATAGTCGTCGGTGGGGTAGTCGACCTGGTAGGTGCGATCGCCGGTGCGTCGCCAGGCGTAGGACTCCCCTTCCGGCATAGCCTCGAAAAACGTCTTCCACCAATCGGCGCCTTCCACGAAGGTGACCGGCGATTCGTAATTAGGCTGCAGGATCGCGGTGCCGTCATCCCGGAAGAGGGCGTAGGCGGTGTGGACGATCCCGTCGTACTCGCCCTGGAGCGCCCACGCGCCCGCGAGGTTGCCCTCCGTGATCCCGTTGGGCACGAGCAGGTAGCGCACGCCCGGTTCATCTGTGAGTGTGAGACCGCCGTATGTCTGGATATTCGAGCACTCGAATACCGTTGAGCCCTCCACGGTGCCGACGGGCCTCGTCGTGAAGCTATATCGAGGAGTTTCGTAGCCCGGATCTCCCTGAGAGAAAGTCAGCGTCCCATCGGCGCCCATGACGAACTTGATGACGTAGCCGTAGTCATCAATGATTTGGTAGGTGCCCACGGGGATCGATGAAAGCTGGCCACCACCGCCCCAGACGCCGGTGAGAACGAGCGTGAGGATCACCGCCGCGAAGACCACGATGCCGGCGACGACGCCGATGATGACCTTCGGCTTCTTCTTGGGAGTGGGGTCGGGAGCCGGCGCTGGCGCTGATGCTGGTGCGTAGGCTGGAGCTGGACTGGAAGCTGGGAATGGCGCCGGCGCGGGGCTCTGCGCAACAGGCGGCTGTGGTTGAGGCGCCTGTGCCTGTCCCACCGGATTTCCGCACTTCGGGCAGAACTTCGCTCCATCGGCCAGCTGGTTCCCACAGTTCGGACAGAACATGCCGTACCCCTTTCGCGCACGCATCACCGCAGTTCAAGCACACCGTAGCGACTTCTGCTCGATAGCTGAGCATTTTTGCTCAATAAGTGTGCGCGTAGGGCTCGCGGCCGATGAATTTCGGGTGCGCAACCAGTGCGAGCTGGTCGCGCACCCTGTCCGCCTACTTGAGTCCGTACCAGCAGATGCCCTCGTCCCTCCAGCCATTGCCCACGAGCGTGTGGTACTCGTTGGCGTCGGTGGTGTAGTCGCTCGTAGCGGCAGAAGTCAGACCAGATGCTTTGGACGACATCCGCCACGGTTGCCAGACCGGAAAGATCCTCGAGTTGCACTCAAGAAGCCTTCGC
>CANPVI010000142.1 GCA_947581665.1 uncultured Atopobiaceae bacterium
CAGGAGCCGTGCTCGTTCAGGAAGTAGCCGCTCTTCGCCACGATGGGCTCGCCTTGGCGCGTGAGGTTCCCGAGGCCGTAGACAGCGTCGATGAGGAAGGAATCATCGAGCGCGAGCTCGTCGTCGTCGAGGAAGGCCACGACGTCGTGGCCGAGGATGCCCGCCACGGCGAGGCCGAGGTTGCGGATGGCGCCGTAGCCGCGAAGCGCGATGCCCTCGCCGGGGATGGTGGGCGCGAGTTCGGAGATCGCATCGCGCACGCGCGCGGCCTCCGCGCTCCCCACCACCATGGGGGCGAGGTTGGGGTGCTCGGCGAGGATGGCGTCCACGCGCTCGCGCGCGGCCGCCTCCACCTCGCGCGGCGCCACGAGGAGCACGAGCGTGCGCACTATTCCTCGCACCTGCTCGAGGGAATCAAGGCATCGCGCGAGCTCAGGGGAGGTGTCCGAGAGGTAGGTGACGTGATCGTAGGAGCCGGCGGCATGCGCTTCGTCGGTCCAGAACGTCGGAATGACGATGACTGGATTCACTCGCTCGCCTCCCCTCGCGCCTCGCTCGTGTGGCTCATACCCATCCTAGCCCAGCGCTTGCGCCGAGGAGACCTCGCCGCGGCACCCGTAATTAGGGCGGCTCAGCCGAAGCTACTCCCAGCCGTGGGCGCCGGCTCGCAGGCGGATGGTCCTCAACGCCACGAAGAGGAAGCCCACGAAGGCGACGACGCACGAAGCGCCGAGGAGCACGCCCTGCGCTCCCACCACTTCCGCCAGGAACGGGGCGATGAGCAGCGGGAACACGCCCGCGAACATATGGCCGAAGCGCACGAAGCCCATCACGCGACCGAGCTTGTCGAGCGGAGTATCGCGCTGCACGAGCGTCATCTGCACGGGCTCGAGGAAGCCCCAGCCAAAGCCGTTGATCGCCTGGCCGACGATGGCCACGAGGAGGTTTCCCGTACACACGTAGATGATCGAGCCCACGCCCACCACTGAGAGCGAGGCAAGCAGGGTACCGAGGTTTACGGAATGGGAAGGCAGGCGCGTGACGATCCATGAGCCGATGGTGGAGGTGATGCCCACCTCTGCCGAGAGCCACCCAAGCCACTCGATGTCCACCCGCAACACGTCTCGGTAGAAGATCGATTCGAGCGAATCGAAGGCGCCGAACGCGAAGAATCCGAAGAATCCCGCGAGGAAGATGATCCGAAGCGCTTGGTCGTGGAACGTGGTGCGAAAGCCCTCCACCATGCCGCTCACCACGCCCACCTGCTCCACTTCCTCCGCTGGCGGTCGCACGAGCTCGTGGCAGGGCAGGGTCACGCCGAAGGCCAGCACCATGAGCACCGTCATGAAGAGGAAGACCGAGTTCGTGGGCAACACGGCAACGAGCACTCCGCCCACGATGGGGCCGAGCGTGAAGGCGATGTTGCCGAAGAGCACGAGATAGCCGTTCAAGCGTTGGCGAGCTTGGTCGTCAGGCTGGATGTAGCTGGGATACGCGTGCGTGCACGTGTTGATGAAGCCTCCCATGAGCCCGAGGAAGACCGCCGCGAAGAAGAGGAGTCCCACTGTGAGGGGGAGGATGCCCACCATGAGCGAGGCCACCACGCTCGCGCCGATCGTCACGAGCGTCACGCGACGCGGCCCCATACGATCGATCGCGGGACCGGCGAGCACGTTGCCGAGGCTCATGCAGAGGTTCTTCACGAGCGTGATGCCCGCCACGAGGAACGCGCCGCCGGCGAGGTCGTAGGTGGCGGCGCCGATGAGACCGAGGAAGTAGACCGCGTTGTTCGCGCACCACTGGAGCGACTCGATCGAGATGAGCTCCCACTCCCTGGCGCTCATGCCCAAAGTCAGTTTTTCCAGCTTGCCCATGGAAACGTACCTCTACGCCTTTCCCACACGTGCGATGCCATTGCCCTTTAACGCCAACGAGTCCCCCGCGCAGCGTGCGCGGCGCCAGCCGCGAGGACCGGCGCCGCGCAAGGAGAGAGGGGTGGAGACCCTACGCGAGGAACCCGAAGAGCGCCCCCACCACGCCGAGCACCATCGTCCAGATGATGAGCCAGTTCGGGCTTATCTTCTTGGAGAGCAGCCAGTAGTAGATCCAGAAGGCCGCCATACCCAGTATGCCGGGCATGATGCCGTCGAGGATCTCCTGGATGGTGGTCATTTCCTCTCCGACGCCGATCTCTATCGGGATCGTCGCCCAGAACATGTCGACGCTCATGGCCCCACCACCATGATGCCCACGATGGAGACCGCCGTCATGGCCTTCGCCATGAAGCCACCGTTCGCGGCTTGGTCGAGGAAGCCGACGCCCAGCTCATAGCCCTTTTGCACGCCCCAAATGCGCAACCAGAAGCCCGGGATGTTGTAGATGAGCAGGAAGGCGATGGGGCCGAAGGGGTTCCCCGCCTCGCAGAGCGCGATGCCCACCGCCGCGGCGATCACGCGGATCACCGCGAGGAAGATGGAATCGCCGATGCCCGAGAGCGGGCCCATGAGCGCGGCCTTCACGTCGTTCACGCGCTCCGGCTCGATCTCGCCCTTGGCGATGCGCTCCTCCATGGAGATGGCCACGCCGCCCACGAAGGGGGCGAACTGCACGGTGATGTTGAAGAAGGCGAGGTGGCGCTCCAGCGCCGCGCGATAGCCCTCCTCGTCGTTGCGGTAGATCTTGCGGAGCATCTTGGCCACCATCAAGCAAAATGCGAGGTTCATCTGCTTGTAGTAGGTCCAAGAGAACTCCATGCCGAGGGAGCCGAGGTTCAGCGAGGAGCGGAACAGGTCCTTCTTGGTGATAACGCGTTCTTCTTGGGTCTCTTCGGGCTTGATCTCGAGTTCGGTATCAGAAGTCATCGTCGTCATCTCCTTCCAGGGCGAGGGACGTCGAGGGCGCGTCAACCGCACCACCCAAAAGGTCGAACTTCTCGATGCCGATGATGATGGCGATGATCGCCACGCCGAGCACCGGCACGCCCATGTAGGCGCAGATCACGAAGCCGAGGAAGTAGAACGGCACGAGCTTCTTCGTGATCACGAGGCGTCCGAGCATCGCGAAGCCCATTGCGGGGAGGATGTTCGCGGCCACGCCGAAGCCGTTGAGCACGAATTCGGGGATCCAGTCGAGAATTCCTTGCACTGCCTCGACGCCAAGCAGGAACGCGCCACCGCAGAGCACGAAGTACTCGAGGCAACCGTAGAGGCCAATGCCGAGGTGCACCGCGTAGATTCCCTTGAGGTTGCCGTTCTTGGCGCAGGTGTCGGCCTTGTCCACGAAGAACGGCCAGATGGGCGCGGTGAGGTTTCCGAGGGCGAGCGAAAGCACCGCAATGGGCATGGCGAGCGCGATGGCCGCTTCGGTGCCTTGATGAAGGGAGATGGCAAACGCGCAAGAGAGCACGCCGCCGATGGTCTCATTTGGCGGCACGTAGGCGCCGATGGAGATGGAGCCCATGAAGAGGAGCTCCAAGCTCGCGCCCACCGCGAGGCCGGTCTGGAGGTCACCGAGCACGAGGCCCACGAGCGGACACATCACGATGGGCCTGAACATGTACAAGGTGCCCAACTGGTAGTCGAAGCACCCGAGGGCTCCTACGAGGCCCACGAGGATTGCTTGCAGGATCATAGTTCCTTCCAATCACGCAAAAGAGCGGGCGTTTGCGCAGCTAGAGCAGGTCCTTTGCGAGAACCTTCGGGTCATCGGCGAGGGGGCGGATCTCCACTTCGACGCCGCGATCGACGAGTTCCTTGAGCATTGCCCGCTCTTCAGGGGTGATGAAGATCTGGCGGGAAAGCCCCTCCGTGTTCTCCCTCGGTAGGGTGTTTCCGAGGTTCACGCTGGTGATGGCGGGGCAGTTGTCCGCCAGTTCCTTCACCTCGGCGATGGTCTGGACGCAGATGAGCATCCGGTACTTATCGGTGACGCCGGAATTGATGGCCTTGATGGCGTCGGCCATGTTCTTGATCACGAGCTTGCACCCGGTGGGCTTGCCAAGCTTGAGCGTCGTCTTCCACACGGGATCCGACGCCACCTTGTCCCCCACGCAGAACACGCAGTCGGCCTTGAGCCCTTGGGCCCACGAGACGGCCACTTGTCCGTGGAGCAAGCGATGGTCAACTCTGCAGAGCAAAATCATGATGATTCCTTTCGCAGCGCTCGGCTGCGGTTTTCCCTAGAAGTCCTCGTCATCCTCGTCTTGGGCGGCAAGGCGATCGTTCACGAAGGTGGGTGCCACCTCGGGCGTGGCGAGCACCTCCCGAATGGCTTCGTCGGTCGGGCGAGATTCATCGGAAAAGACGATCGAGATGGCCGTGGGCAGGTTCGTGTTGGTCACCAAGTAGGTGCGATCGCGAGACGCGAGGGCCTTCACGAACTCATTGTTCACGGAGCCGCCGAGGATGTCGGTCATCACCACGAGATCGCCGTCTTCCGGGCACTCCGCAATCGCGCCCTCCACGATGGCTTCGACATCGTCGTTGCCGTCCACGAAGAGGGCAAGGGTGGTGAGGTCATCGCGCTCGCCGACGAGAAACGAGAGGGCCTCCGCGAGCCCCGTGGAGAGATGCGCGTGGGATGCGATGAGATAGCGTCTCATGGGAAAGCCCTTCTAGTAATCGAACTGGTGGTAGTAGCGGCGGTAGTCGAGGTTGTGCTTCGTGGCGATCTCGTAGTAGGCCGAAACGCGGTCGGTGGTGAGCGCTATC
>CANPVI010000143.1 GCA_947581665.1 uncultured Atopobiaceae bacterium
CATCTTGTCGGCAAAGCATTCCGCGGAGACCGTCTGACCATGGAGCCGATCAACCTTCTTGATGCGAAGGACCGCCATGAGATGCGGGCGTGGCTTCTCGAGCATCACGACGCCGAACCGGAATGCTGGGTCGAAGTCAAACGGGGACGTCCCGTAGACACCGAATCGTTCTGGTACGTGGATGCGGTTGAGGAGGCCCTCTGTTTCGGTTGGGTAGATTCGACCACCAAGCGCCTCGAAGATGGCAGAACCATCCAACGGTTTTCACCTCGACGACGGGGGAGCAAGTGGTCCGAGCTGAACAAGGAGCGCGTGCGGAGGCTCGAGCGGCTAGGGCTTATGACCGACGCCGGCCGCGCCGTGCTTCCCTCGATGGGTCCAAGAAGCTTCGCCGTCGATCCTGAAGTCGTGAGTGCGCTCAAAGCGGCTAGAGCCTACTCGAAGTTCCGGCGGTTTCCCGAGCTTTACCAGCGCGTTCGCGCGAATACCGTCCAGATCGCGAAGAGCAAGCCCGAACTCTTCCGCGCTCGTCTCGAGAAGCTCGTGGAGAACACGAAGCGCGGCGTGATGTATGGCGAATGGAACGACAACGGACGGCTATTGGAGGAGTGCGCCGAGCCTGTCATCTTTCCGAAAAGCGATGCGGATCCCGAGTCCATGATGGAATCTGAAACGGGATCCGGTGCCGTTGACGTCATCGCAACCACTGAATATGTGACGAAAGTCGACCCAGTGACCACGAAGGTCATGAAATCCAATAAGCGCCGGGATACCCAGCCCGAGCTAATCGTGCGTAAGATGCTCCGCGATCTCGGCTACTCGGGCTATAGACTTGACTGGAGGAAGGCACCCGGACATCCGGACATAGCCTACCCAGGTCGAAAGATCGCGATCTTCGTCAATGGCTGTTTCTGGCATCACTGCCCTACATGCAATTTCGCCCTGCCGAAGAAGAACCGCAGTTTTTGGGAGGCGAAGTTCGCCCGCAACATAGAACGCGATCAGCGCGTGCATGCTGAGCTCGAAGCCCTAGGCTGGAAAGTCATCATCATTTGGGAGCATGAGCTGAAGCGCGAGAACCTCGATGCGACGAAGCATCGCTTGGCCAGGGAGCTCAGTGAGTGCACGTGTTGAGATACCTCGCATGCCATACGTTTGCGACATTCAGTGAATGATCGGAGCCGAGGTCGATATCATCTTCTACCTGGGCATTCGAAGTCGCATCTTCCGGCGTAGCGTGGATGTGGACAAGGTAGGGGTCTATGTTCGCGCGCAATAACAATTACGATATCGATTAGCTCTGGGTGATCAGCCAAAAGTTCCGTTCCGAAGAAAGGCCCCCACGCGCCATCGCTGCAAGGTTACCGTGCTTGCCACGCCCTGCGGCGAGGAGTTCCTCTTCGAGCGCGAGGGCGATCGCGACGACTTCTGGCACTTCGGGGCGGACCTCGATCCGCGTTTCCCTTGCGCGGAGGCTTGGGACTGCGTCTCACGCTCTACCTACACCGCGCTCCAGGGCGGCACGCCGATGCGCGGCTGGACGGCGGACGAGCGCGTGATCATCGCGAGCTGCAACGACGGCACACGCCCCGTCGTCTTCAAGAGCGAGCGCATCGACGTCCCCGACACCCCCGAGGACGAGGCCTGGCTCGCGAGCCACGACTTCCTGCTTCGCCACGACGACGTATCCGCGAGCGCGTAGGCGCAACGCCCGATCGCAATCAAACCATCCGCCGATCCGGACTTTCACTCCTGATTAGCGGAAGCGCAGCGTGCGGCATGCGTTCAATCGCTACTTCGCGTTCGTGGTACTCGCTACTTTATGTTTGTGGAGCCTTCTACTTTACGTTTGTGGCATCATCTACTTTACGAATGTGGAGGTCGCCACTTCGCGTTTGACGAACTTCGCACGCGCGCCCCAACCCTATGGTCGTCACGGCAAGGAGGTTCCTCATGATTGAGCGCGTCATGGGCCCGCACCTCCTTGAGCTGGCTGCGTGGTACCCCATCGTCTCACTCACGGGTCCCCGACAAAGCGGCAAGTCCACGCTCGTGCGCCATGTCTTCGCCGACTATGACTACGTGAACCTCGAGGATCCCGCAACGCGGAGTCGCGCTCTCGCCGATCCCACTGGCTTTGTGGAGGATCTTCGTGAACGCACGATCATCGATGAGGCTCAGTACGCACCCGAGCTGTTCTCCGCCATCCAAGCTCGTAGCGACGCACATGCCGCAAACGGCCAATTCATACTCACCGGTTCGCAGAACTTCCTGCTCCTCGGCAATATTCGCCAGTCGCTTGCCGGGCGCGTGGGCATTGCGAAGCTCCTTCCGCTTTCGTACCCCGAGATCGTCTCAGCCGATGAGATCTCGGGTGAAGCCTCGCTTGCGAAGCTCATGGTGCGTGGCTCATACCCCGCACTGCACGTGAGCCATGTGCCTTCCCACGTCTTTTATCAAAACTACCTCGATACCTACCTCACACGCGATGTAGCGGGCTATCTCGATGTGCGGCGCATCTCCACGTTTCGTACTTTCCTCGAGGCCTGCGCGGCGCGCGCGGGAGGCTTGCTGAATTGCGCCGACCTTGCGCGCGATTGCGGCGCGAGCGTTCCAACGGTGAAAGGCTGGCTTTCCATTCTCGAATCGAGCTACCTCTTGCGGCTCCTGCGCCCTAAATCCGCGAACCTGTCGAAACGTCTTGCAAAACGGCCCAAGCTGTATTTCATCGATACTGGACTTCTCTGCCACCTTCTCGGTGTGCGCTCAGAAGAAGGGTTCACGTCGAGCGAGTGGTACGGGCCTGTCTTTGAGAACTACGTGATCTCCGAACAGCTTAAGCGCGCGTGCAATCGCCTCGAGGAGCCGCGGCTTTCCTACTATCGAGACGACTCGAAACACGAAATCGACCTCATCGAGGAAACACCTGGCGAGCAGGCGAGAGCGACGGAAATCAAGTCGGGCCGAACGTATCGTCCCTCCTTCGCCTCGACGACGCGCGCAATCGCACCTGAACTAGGCCTCGCGCCAGCCGTCATCTACGGTGGCGATGGCACGTTTGACGACCACGGCGTGCAAGTCTTTGGCGTGAGGGAGTGGCTCGCGCGCGAAAGCTGAGGACGCGCGTCCTCCTCCCGCCGGTTCACTAAACGTTTTAAACACCGCTGAACGCGCAGGTGGCGCGGGGCGTTTTGGATAGCATGGGAAGCGTTTCGGTGCCCTACGCGAGGGAGGTTCCATGGCCACATACAAGACGTTCACCACGGTGGGGGATAGCGGCCCCTTCGTCTCGATGCTCATCCTGAGCGTGGGCGCGCCGGTGCGCGACGCCGATCTCGACCCCGCGCTCTTCTCGGTCTACGTGGAGCGCAAGGATCCGGCGACGGGCGAGGTCGTGCTCGCGAAGGAGCACCGCGCGGACCCCGTGGCGCTTCCCTCGCGCGGCTTCGTGCCCGTGCGCCGCGCCTTCGCGTGCGACGAGCACGGGCGTGCGCAGGACGGCGGCACGTACGTGGCGCTGAGGCTTCCCGAGATCCGCCTCACGAAGCGCATCGACGGCGACATCCTCTCGGGCAAGCTCCGCGAGCTCGACTACCGCGTGATGCAGACGCGCGCCCTGCCGCCCGAGAAGCCGGGCGAGGCGCCCGTCGTGGGCCTTGTCTTCGACGAGTGCACGGGCGACATCTGCCCGCAGCTCGCCGGCTGGGACGTCACCCTCTCCGGCACCTTCCACGGCATCGAGATGGCCTACGCGCTCTACACGCCGGACGTGGCCGCCGTGAACGCGCGTCGGGCGAACCCCGGCCCCTTCGGCGAGGCGAAGCCGGCGCTCGAGAAGGTGCCGCTCGTCGTCTGGCTGCACGGTGCGGGCGAGGGCGGCGGCGAGCCGTATCGCACCATCACCGGCAACAAGGTGGTCGCGCTCGGCGAGCCCGACATCCAGGGCAAGCTCGGCGGCGCCGCCTACGTGCTTGCGCCCTCGTGCCCCACGTTTTGGATGGACAGCGGCGCGGGCGAGATCGCGGACGACAACCAGTCCATCTACGGCCCCGCGCTCATGGAGCTCATCGACGAGGTCGCGCTCGCGCACCCCGACATCGATCGCTCGCGCATCTACATCGGCGGCCTCTCGAACGGCGGCTTCATGACCTGCCGCATGGTCGTGGACTACTCCGACGCCTTCGCCGCCGCGGTGGCGTGCTGCGCGCCGTGGGTGGGCGCGCTCGCCTCCGACGAGGAGATGGCGAAGATGGCTGAGACTCCCATCTGGTTCATCCAGGTGGACGACGACCCGCTCGTGCCGCCCGAGACGCACCTCAAGAGCTTCTGGGATCGCCTCATCGCCGCGGGCGCCGAGGACGCGCACGCCACCTACTACGACTGCATCGCCGACGAGACCGGCGTCTACCGCGACGAGGACGGCCGCCCCGTGCGCTACATCGGCCACCTCGTGTGGATCAACGTCTACCACGACACCGTGAAGACCGAGCTCGACGGCACGAACGTCATGTGGGACGGATTCCCCGTCACGCTGTGGCAGTGGGTAGGCAGGCATGTGCGATGAACAGGCCACAGCCGTTGAGCCACGCCCAGCCCCTTCTGCCGCGTAGCCCCAAAGGACTTCCAAAGACTTACGCCGCGTAGCCACTTTTTCGGTGCGCCTCCTGAGATAGCTACGAGCTTGCAAGTGGCATTCCATCCG
>CANPVI010000144.1 GCA_947581665.1 uncultured Atopobiaceae bacterium
CCTGCTTGGAGTAGTAGCCGTACTTCATGGCGGCCTGGGACTCGCCCACGAAGGCGGTCTCGAGGTTCTTCTTGGTTTGGGATTCGTTGAAATCGACGGTGGGCATGGGGCTCCTCTCCCGGTTCTCGAAAGGGTGCGCCGAAGGGCGCTTCATTCCTCCCGAATAGTAGCGCAGCCGGGGTCGTCAAGCGCGCAAGGGCGCGGCGCCCAAAGGAACGCTACGCGCGGTAGAGATCGCCGTCGACCTCGCAAAAGCCCTCGTGGGAAAGCTCGACGAGGAGCTCCTCGGCGAGGCTGGGAGCGGGTGCCGAACGACCGCGGGCGCGCTCGAAATCCGCGAGTGCGAGCGTGGCGTCCTCGAGCGCAAGACCGCCAAGGCCCACCTCGCGCGCCTCCAGGAGCCGGCGCACGAGCTCGGCGCGCTTCTGGCGGCGAGAGCCTTCGAAGGGGCTCTGGCGCCGCGCGGTGGCCGAGCGCCGGGTGGGGTTCGGCAGCACGCGCTTGAGCTCCGCGCCGAGGTCGAGGAGCGCGAAGTACCAGCTCCTGGGCCCGCGTTCCTCCGGGGCGTCCTCGGGAGGACACGTGGCCTCCACGAGCGGCACGAGGGCGCGATCGCCCACGCGCTCGGCTTCGGGGAAGAACTCGTGGAGGAAGACCGCGCGCACGTTCGTCTCGAGGTAGACGCCGGGGAGATCGAACGCGAAGGCGCGCACGCCGGCAGCCGTGGCCTTCCCCACGCCGGGCAGGGCGATGAGCCCGGCCTCCTCGCGCGGGAAACGCCCAAGGCGCGCGATCTCCCTCGCAGCCGCGTGGAGCGCGAGTGCGCGCCGGTTGTAACCGAGGCCCTGCCACTCCGAAAGCACCTCCGCGCTCGTGGCGTCGGCGAGCACGCTGACCTCGGGGAAGCGCTCCATCCAGCGCTGCCAGCGGCCGTCCACGCGCGAGACCTGCGTCTGCTGGAGCATCACCTCGGAGACGAGCACCGCGTACGGATCGCGCGTGCGGCGCCATGGGAGATCGCGGTAGAGGCGCGTGCCCTCGAGGAATACGCGGCGCGAGAAGTCCGCGAGCGCCTCCGGAGGGGGAAGCTCGTCGCAGGGCGGGGTGGCTGCGTACGCGCACATGGCGAGACGCTAACGCCAGTGGAGGATCGGCATGCTTTCGGCCTTCGCGTGGCGCCAGAGCGAGAAGCACGGGTTCACCGCCGCGGGGTGCTTCGCGGCGTCAAGGGTCTCGATGTCGGAGTGGTGATCGCCGAAGGCGTAGGCGAGCTCCCAGCGCCCCGCGCCGATGTGCTCGTCCGCCCAGCGCGTGATGGCGTTCAGCTTGCCCTCGCCCTGCACGACCTCACTCGCCACCTTGCCCGTATAGTGCCCGGTGGAATCCACCGCCATCACCGTGCCCACCGCGCCATCGAGGCCGAGGTAGCCCGCCACATCGTCCACGATCTCCTGGAAGGTGGCGGAGGCCACGAGCGTCGTGAGCCCGCGGCGCTTCAGCTTCTCCACCTCGCGGAGCGCGTCCTGGCGGTAGTGGCGAATGAGCACCGTGTCGTGGAAGTCCTGGGCGAGTACCTCGAGCTCGGCGGGCGTGAGGTACGTGAGCTCGGAGAAGATGTACTCGCGCACCTTGTTCTGGTCCACCGGGAGGCGCACGAAGTACTTCGCGCCCCAGCCGATGACCTTCGCCACGGTGAGGTGCGACACGTAGCCCTTGTCCAGGAGGTAGCGCGTGAAGATCACGCCGGTCTGGTTGTCGATGAGGGTGTTGTCGAAGTCGAAGACCGCAAGCCGCACGGGAGCCGCGGAGTCAGGGCTCGTCATGGCACTCTGAGCGTTGGTTGCCAAACCCATGGAACTCCCTCGGCGAGACGAGCACGGCGGCTTGCGCCGATACGACCCGGTTTCCATATGAAAACGAGCCCTCGAAGGCGAGGGCTCGCGAAAGGCAAGTGGCGGGATATGCGGGACTTGAACCCGCGACCTCCGACGTGACAGGCCGGCGCTCTAACCATCTGAGCTAATACCCCATCGCTTCGAGCGTGGGTATTGTACCCGTCGCCCATGAAAACTGTCCAGTACCCCGCGAACTCATCACACTCTCCATTTCACCGAAGATGGCCGTGTGCGGTGCGACGCGAAGCGTTGCGCGGCAGACGGCCATCCCCAATGTGAGTGAAGAGTCGCTCTACCTTGCGCAAAACGCGAGGTGGAGCTCTGTTTTGGCTGAGCCTGAGCGGGCCCGCTTGCCGCGCGCTTCTCTTGGCAGCGCAAGCGCGCCTGTTCGGGCAAATGAAGGCAGCCCCTACAGGGGCACGTCCTGGGTGGAGCCGTCGGCGAAGGCGAGCCTCAGGGTGTCACCGTCGAGCGTGGCGGTGGAGATCTGCCCACCGCCGCCCACGGTCGTGCCGTCCTCGTTGGCGAGGAGCGCGGGCACCGAGCCGTCCCCCATCGTCCATGCCACCACGTCCCAGCTGCCATCTAGGTTTTCAGGGATGATGAAGGCGCCGTCGTGGAGGATGAGGCCGCAGGGCGTGCCCGGGAAGTCGAAGAGCACGAGCGGATCGGAGTTCGTGGAGGAGGAGCGCACGAAGGTCCAACCGCCCTCGGGAGGCTGGGTGACCACGTAGTGGTAGCCGTCGTATTGGATGGGCACGTCGGGCGCCACCTGCATCTGCTCGATGCGATCGGCGTCTTGGATCTCGGGGCCGCTCGAACCGATCCCGCTGATGAGGTTGATGGCGATCATCACGACGATCACGAGCACGATGGCCGCCACGATGCCGAGCACGATGATTGGGCCCTTGCCCACGCGCACCTTCTTCTGGCGCGACTTCACGTTCGGGCGATGCGCGTCGTCCATGCGCTGCGCGCTCACGGCTGCGGCCTGCGTGCTGCGCGCCTCGAAGCCGTCGTGGACGCTCGTGCGGCCCATGAGCGCGCCGTCTTTGGCGGAGATCTTCTCGAAGTTTCCCGTGGCCAAGGGGTCCACGCCAATCGGGCGCGGCGCATGGGAGGAGATCGAGCCCACCTCGGAGGGCGGGGTGGACGGGACCTCGAGGATCGTCGGCGCCGCGTCCTGGCGCACGTGCGCCGCATGGCGGGGCGCCGAGGTGCTCGAGCTCGTCTCAGGGCTCTGGCGAAAGCGTGCGGCCATGGGATCCTCTCCGTCCAAAGCGAGGCGCTTCGACTAATGGTAGCGATTCGGCACCGGGTGGCGACTTGCGCGAGGGAGGGCGACGTTAGAGCGCGCGCCTCGCCTCGATGGCGCGCCCGAGCGTGACCTCGTCGGCGTATTCGAGATCCCCTCCCACCGGGAGGCCGCTCGCGAGGCGCGTGACCTCCACGCCGAGCGGCTTCAGCTGCCTCGCGAGATAGGTGGCCGTGACCTCGCCCTCCACGTCGGGGTTCGTGGCGAGGATGACCTCGCCCACCTCGCCCGAGGCGAGCCGCGAGAGGAGCCCCACGATGTGGAGATCGTCCGGGCCGATGCCGTCACGCGGGCTGATGACGCCACCGAGCACGTGGTAGAGGCCGTGGTAGGCATGCGTGCGCTCGATGACGGAGACGTCTTTGGGCTCCCCCACCACGCAGATGGTCGTGCGATCGCGCGACGGGGAACCGCAGATCTCGCAGACCTCGTCCGTGGCGTAGGAGTTGCAGATGGGGCAGAAGTGCACGAGCCGCTTCACGTCGGCGATGGCCTTCGAGAGGCGCAGCGCCTCCTCGTCAGGCGCGGAGAGCAGGTGGTAGGCGATGCGCTGCGCGGACTTGGGCCCGACGCCGGGAAGGCGTCCGAGCTCGTCGAGCAGGCGCTCGAGCGCGCGCCGATCCTCGGCGTTGATGCCGTGGGAATCGGCCTCGCCCTCACTCGCCCGCGCGATGCGGGAGCTGGAAAACTCGCTCACCGGCGCGCCTTAGAAAAGCCCGCCGAGGCCGAGCGCGGAGAGGGGGTCGTCGCCGCCGAAGGCGCCAAGGCCGCCGAGCCCCGTGGCGGAGGAGACCTCCTGGTTCGCGGCGTCGGATGCGGCGTTCAACGCGTCGTTCACACAGGCGATGATCATGTCCTGGAGAAGCTCCACGTCCTCGGGATCGAGCGCCTCGGGATCGATCGTGAGCTCCTTCAGCTGGAGATCTCCCGAGACGACGGCCTTCACCATGCCGCCACCCGCAGACGCGGAAGCCTCGAGGTGCTTCGCCTTCTCCTGGGCGCTCTCGAGGTCCGCCTGCATCTTCTTGGCTTGCTGCATGAGGGCGGCCATGTCCACGCCGCCGGCGCCCTGGGCGGCTGCGCGACGCTGGCTCCTGTTGCCGTAGGGGATGTTGTTCTTGGCCATGGGGCACACCTTTCATTCGAAGCCGGGGCGGCGAGGGCCGCGCCCTGGTGATCCGTCAGTCGTCGGGAGGCGCGGTGCCGAAATCCGCGTCGTAGCCGACCGCAAAGCCATCGTCGTAGCCCGCGCCCTCGTCTACCTCGCGAAACGTGCTGCGCTCAGCCTGCGCGGGGCCCACGGAGAGCACCTCCACCGAGCCGAACGTGTTCTGGAGCTCGGAGAGGAGCGACGCGAACTCGCCTCCCTCGGCACCACCTGGCGCAGGCGCAGGCGCCGGTGCGGGCGCGGGGACCGCAGCGGGACGGGGCATGGGAGCGGGGCGCGGAGCCGG
>CANPVI010000145.1 GCA_947581665.1 uncultured Atopobiaceae bacterium
CCCCCGAGGCGAAGGTGTTGGATCAGGTGACGGCAGGCGTGGCCACGCGCATGGCCGAGATGTATCTCCTCCTTGGAGGTGAAAACGATGCTCGTTAGCAACGTGCGTGCCATCGACCCCGCGATCGGACTCGACGAGGTGCTCGACGTGCGCCTCGAGGGAAAGCGGATCGCCGAGGTGGGCAAGGGGCTCGCCCCGGGCGACGGCGAGGTGATCGACGGGACGGGCAAGATCCTCGTCCCCGGCCTCGTGGACATGCACGTGCATTTCCGCGAGCCCGGCTTCGAGTACAAGGAGGACATCGCCTCGGGCGTGCGCGCCGCCGCGAAGGGCGGCTTCACGGACGTGGCCACGATGCCCAACACCGATCCCGTGACCGACACGGGCACCTCGGTGCGCTATCAGATCGATCGCGGCATCGAGGAGAGGAAGACCCGCGTGCGCCCCATCGGCGCCTTGACGCGCGGTGAGAAGGGCGAGGCGCTCGCGGAGATCGGCGACATGACCGAGGCGGGCGCGGTGGGCTTCTCCGACGATGGCCACGGCGTGCAGAGCGCGGGCATGATGCGCACCTGCATGGCCTACGTCTCGCAGTTCGATCGCGTGGTCATCGCGCACTCCGAGGTGGAATCGCTCACGAAGAACGGCGTCATCAACGAGGGTCGCGCCTCCACGCGCCTCGGCATGTTCGGGTGGCCCGCACTCGGCGAGGAGCTCGAGATCATGCGCGACATCGAACTTTGCCGCCTCACGGGGTGCCCGCTCCACGTGGCGCACATCTCCACCGCCCGCTCCCTCGATCTCGTGCGCGCGGCGAAGGCGGACGGGCTACCCGTCACCTGCGAGGTCACCCCGCATCACCTCTTCCTCACCGAGGAGGACATCACCGACGCCTACCAGACGAACCTCAAGATGAACCCGCCGCTTCGCACGCCCGATGACGCGGTGGCGCTCATCGAGGGGCTCGTCGACGGGTCCGTCGACTGCGTCGTCACCGACCATGCGCCCCACGCGAAGCACGAGAAGGACTGCGAGTTCGAGATCGCCGCGTTCGGCACGATCGGCCTCGAGACCTCGCTGCCCCTCATGCTCACGAACCTCGTGCGGCCGGGGCGCCTCTCGTGGGCAAGGCTCGTGGAAGCGATGTCGATCATGCCGAGAAGGATCCTCAGGCTCGATCCCGTGCGCATCGAGGCGGGGCAAAGGGCGGATCTCACGCTCGTCGATCCCGAGGCGAAGGTGGTCGTGGACAGGGATTACCTCGAGAGCAAGTCCACGAATTCCGCGTTCCTCGGCGCGCATCTCACGGGGCGCGCGGTCGACCTCTTCGTATCGGGACGCCATGTGCTCGAAGCGGGGGAGGTGGCCTGATGGCAGCGCCAGCGCCAAGCAAGGGGCGCCTCTTTTGCGCGAAGGTCATGGCGAACGAGCCCGTCGCGAGCGAGATCAACCGCATCGTGCTCGAGGCGCCCGAGCTCGCCGCGTCGCTGAGGGCGGGCCAGTTCGTGAACGTGGCCGTCGAAGGCGAGGCGCGCCAGCTCACGCGCATCCCGCTCTCGTTCACCGACACCGACGAGCGGGCGGGCACGATCGAGCTCATCTATGCCCTCATAGGCCCCGGCACGCGCCAGCTTTCGCGCGTGGGGGAGGGGAGCGTCCTCAGCGTGCTCGGGCCGCTCGGAAACGGTTGGAGCATTCCCGAGGCGGCCAAACGGGCATTGCTCGTCTCCGGTGGCACGGGCACGGTGCCCATCTTCGCCGCCGCGCTCGCACTCGCGAAGTCGAGCACGATCGCCGACGTGGTGGTGGGCGCGCGCACGAAGGACCTGCTCTGGGGACTCGCCGCCCTCAAGGAGAAGGTGGGAGGCGAGGTGATCGTCGCCACCGACGACGGCAGCGCCGGCGAGAGGGGCTTCGCGAGCGAACCGGCCCTCACGCTCCTTTCCAAACATCCCTACGACCTCGTGCTCGTCTGCGGCCCCGAACCGCTCATGAAGGTAGTCTCCGCGCGCTCGGTCGAGCTCGGGATCGACTGCGAGGTGTCGCTCGAGCGCACCATGGCGTGCGGATTCGGCGCGTGCTCCACCTGCGCGGTGAGGACCGTGCACGGCATGAAGGGCGCGTGCATGGATGGTCCGGTCTTCGACGCCAAGGAGGTAGTCTTCCCATGAGCGCCTCACTCGCGGTGAACCTCGGCGGGATCGCCATGAAGAACCCGCTGAACACCGCCTCGGGAACCTTCGGCTACGGTTGGCAGTTCGAGGGGTTCTACGACGTCTCGTGCCTTGGCGCCATCACCACCAAGGGGTGCGCCGCCGAGCCATGGGAGGGAAACGACCAGCCCCGGATGGCCGACGTCTATGGCGGGATGATCAACTCCGTGGGCCTCCAAAATCCCGGCGTACGGGGCTTGGTCGAACAGTGCGGGGACTATCTCTCGGGGCTTCGCGCGCACGGGTGCGCCGTCATCTGCCAGGTGGCGGGGCACTCGGTCGACGAGTACGTGGCAGCCGTCGAGCTCTTCGAGGAGCTCGCGCCCTTCGCCTCCGGCCTTGAGATCAACATCTCGTGCCCGAACATCGCGTGCGGCGGCATCGCCATGGGCTCGACGCCCGAGGGCGCAGCCGAGGTGATTCGCGCCGTGCGACCGCGCACCAAGAAGCCGCTCCTCGTGAAGATGGCCCCCGCGCGGGTGCCCGAGATCGCCAAGGCGCTCGAGGCGGAGGGAGCCGACGCCCTCACCCTCATCAATTCCATTCCGGGCATGGCCATCGACGTCCACACGCGACGCTCGAAGCTCTCGAAGCCCACGGGCGGGCTCTCGGGGCCGCTCTGCCACCCGATTGCCGTGAGGATGGTCTGGGAGGCGGCGCACGCCGTCTCGATCCCCCTCTGCGGCGTGGGGGGCGTGAGGAGCGGCGAGGACGTGGCGGAGTTCATCCTCGCGGGCGCCACGGCCGTCTCCATCGGCTCGCAAAACCTCTTCGAACCCGACTGCGCGCCGCGGATCCTCGCCGAGCTCGAGACGTGGGTGGAGGAGCAGGGCACGCGTGACATCAACGACCTCAGGGGAGCCCTCGAATGCTAACTGAGCAAGAAGCCGCGGACACGATCATTCTCGCCCTCGACTGCACGAGGCAACGCGCGCTCGAGATCACCAAGGAGCTCGAGGGGCGGCTCGCGTGGGCGAAGGTGGGCATGACTCTCTACTACCAGGAGGGTCCGAGTGTCGTGACCGCCCTGAAAGAACTTGGCCTCAAGGTCTTCCTCGACCTCAAGCTCTTCGACATCCCCTTCCAGGTGGAGGGTGCGGCCAGGGCCGCCGCGCAAAGTGGGGCCGATCTCGTCTCGCTCCACGGCCTCGGCGGGGCGGAGATGATCTCCGCGGCCGCACGTGGCGTGGCCTCGCTCGAAGCCCCCGATCCCACGAAGCTCATCGCCATCACCGTCCTCACCTCCATGAACCGGCAGACCCTGGCCTCGATCGGCGTGGAGGGCGAGGTGGCAGCCGAGGTGGAGCGCCTCGCCACGCTCGCCCTCGAAAACGGCGCGAACGGCCTCGTGTGCTCTCCCGAGGAGGTGGCGCGCCTGCGCGGCATGCTCGGGCCGGAAGCGCTGCTCATCTGCCCCGGCGTGCGTCCCGCAGGCGCGAAGAAGGGCGATCAGAAGCGCACCGCCACCCCCGCCGAGGCGCTCGCGCGTGGCGCCTCGAAGCTCGTGATCGGCCGCCCGATCATGGCCGCGGACGATCCCCGTGGGGCCTTCGATGCCATCGTGGAGGAGATCTGCGAGGGGGCCTGAGCGCGTGCGGGGAAGGAAACCCACGCTACGCACCCCTAGGAAAGGAGTTCCATGGCACTCACCGATGCCGACATCATCGCCATCCTCGAAGAGACCGGCGCGCTTCGCAGCGGCCATTTCACGCTCACGAGCGGGCGCCATTCCAACCGCTACGTGCAGTGCGCCCAGCTCATGAGGAGCCCGAAGAGGACGCTCATGCTCGCCGAGGAGGCCGTCTCGAGGCTTCCCGAGGACGTACGCGACGCCGCGACGCTCGTCGTCTCTCCGGCGGTGGGGGGAATCACCTTCGGCTTCGCCCTCGGCCTCGCGCTCGATCGCGACTTCATCTTCGCGGAGAGGCAGGACGGCAAGATGACGCTTCGTCGCAACTTCACGATCGCGCCCACTGATCGCGTGATCGTCGCGGAGGACGTGGTCACCACCGGTGGCAGCGTCAAGGAGGTGTGCGACCTCGTCGAAGCGGCAGGCGCCGAGGTGGTGGGCGTGGTCTCGCTCATCGATCGCAAGACCGATCGCCTCTTCGACGCACCGTTCCATCCGCTTCTCGAACTCGCCATCGAATCGTGGGAGCCGGATGATTGTCCGCTTTGCGCCCAAGGGTTAAAAAGCGAAGCGCCGGGCTCCCGAAAGCTTGCATAGCGCGCGCTTCAATGCCAAAGTAGCAGGGCAATAAAACGCTTTGCCCACAAGACAGGCTGCTTGTGCCTGAACGCACTGACGTGAGGAGTAACCATGCCACTTCCCAAGCTCTCTGAGGAACAGCGCGCAGAGAACCTGAAGAAAGCCGCCGCCGCCCGCCATGCCCGCGCTGAGCTTCGTGAGAAGATCAAGGAGGGGAAGGTTTCCCTCGAGGAGG
>CANPVI010000146.1 GCA_947581665.1 uncultured Atopobiaceae bacterium
CCTCGTTGGGCGCCTCCTCCTCGCCCGTGGGGAAGATGCGCGTCCAGGCGATGGAGAGGCGAAGCGCCTTGAAGCCGAGCTCGGCGAAGAGCGCGAGGTCCTCCTTGTAGCGATGGTAGAAGTCGATGCCATGGCGCTTGGGATAGGTGGCCACGTCATCGGAGGCGAGTGCCTCGGCGATCGTGCCGTCGGAAACGGCCCATTGCGCCGCGTAGTTCTTCACGTCGACGTTCGGCTTATAGCTCGCCACGTCCGCCACGGACGGGCCCTTGCCGTCCTCGTCCCACGCGCCCTCGACCTGGTTCGCCGCGACGGCGCCGCCCCAGAGAAATCCCTTCGGAAAGCCCATGCTCAAAACCCCCTCCTCCGATCTCGGATTCCACCTCGAGTGTAGGGAACCGCCGCGAAAAAGGCTCCCGTTTCCATGACGGGAACCTTCGCTCGATCGGATGCGCGGCGCGTGCCTAGAGGAGCGCTTGGATGTCCTTCTCGATGTCCTCGGGCTTCGTCTGCGGCGCGTAGCGCTCCACCACGTGGCCCTCGCGATCCACGAGGAACTTCGTGAAGTTCCACTTGATCTTCTTGCCGAGACCGCCCTTCTGCGCCTTCAGCCACGTGTAGAGCGGCGCCTCGTTCGGCCCGTTGACCTCGATCTTCGCCATCTGCGGGAACTGCGTGTGGTAGGTGAGGGTGCAGAACTCGGTGATCTCCTCCGCGGTGCCCGGGGCCTGATGGCCGAACTGGTTGCACGGGAAGTCGAGGATCTCGAGGCCCTTTTCGTGGTAGGCCTCGTAGAGCTTCTCGAGGCCCTCGTACTGGGGCGTGAAGCCGCAGCCCGTGGCGGTGTTCACCACGAGGAGCACCTTGCCCTTGAAATCGCCAAGGCTCACGTCGTTTCCCTGCGCGTCTTTCACCGTGAAGTCGTAGATGGTTTCCATGGCGCCTCCTCTGGCTGCTCGCAACGTGTGTCCGGGCTGCTTGTTCCCCTACACCTGGAGCATCAGCCAGTTGGCCTCGCGCTTCGCGATCGCGCGGTGGACTGCCTCGAAAGCTCGCACGCTGCATCGATCTCTCGCCGGAAGACGCCGCGGAGCTCTACCGGCTCCTCCACGCGCTCCTCGGATCCTTCGGTGATCTTGGGGATTGACGCCTCGGCGTTACCGACTTTCATTCATACCTATACCCATTGCTATATCGAGTTTTATATGCTCTAGGCATGATGGAACTGGCCATTTTCATCGTAGAGTGAGGGCTGTCGCTCCCCACGAGAGAAAGGCTCCCATGGCTGCCGTCGCCACCCTCCTGCCCGTCTTCTTCATGATCATCCTCGGCATGGTCAGCAGAGGCACGGGATGGATCTCGCCCGAGCAGAAGGCGGGGGCGAACGCCGTCGTCTTCGGCATCCTCTTCCCCATCCTCATCTTCAACCTCATCTGCACCGCGACGCTCAACCTCGCCGACCTCTCGACCATCGCCTACCTCTTCGCGTGCTACCTCGTGATCCTCTTCGCAATAGGGCCGCTCACCTCGCGCTTCACGAGCCCGCGCTTCGCGCACATCTCCAAGTACCTGCTCGTCTCGCACGAGGGCGGAAGCGTCGCCCTGCCGCTCTTCCTCTCCATCGTGGGCACCTCGAGCATCACTGTGATCTTCGACATGGCGGGGCTCTCGATCGCCTTCATCGTGGCGCCCATCGTGGTTGCCCGCGAGGCGGTGGCGGGAAACGCGAGCGGCAGGCAGATCCTCAGGAACATCTTCTCGAACAGCTTCGTGATAGCGGTCATCCTCGGGCTCGTCTTCAACCTCACCGGCCTCTACCAGTGGATCGTCGCCTCGCCCTTCGGCCCCGCGTGGACGGCGACCCTGGATGAGGCGACGGGGCCCATCGTGGGGATGATCCTCTTCATCCTCGGCTTCGACCTCGCCATCGATCGCGAGACGCTCGCCCCGATCCTGAAGCTCCTCGCGATGCGCCTCGCGTGCTCGGCGGCCATCGTCGCCGGCTTCTTCCTGCTCTTCCCGGATCTCATGGCCGACCCCCTCTGGCTCATCGCCGTCCTCATCTACTTCTCCGCGCCCACGGGCTTCGGCATGGCGCCGGTGATCGAGCCGCTCTACAAGGATGAGAAGGACGCGAGCTTCGTCTCGGCCTTCATGAGCCTCTACCTGCTCGTCTCCCTCGCGGTCTACACGATCGTCGTCCTCTTCGTGGCGTAGGCAGTCCATAATTTGGCCAAAGTTATATTTATTGGCTTGATTCCGTAGAAGTTCGGCCATACTACGGACGTGGATGATGGAGAGGAGGGCGCTATGCATGGCACTACCGAGAAGAGAAGCGTGAGCTTTGCCGTGGCAAAGGACCATCTGAGCGCGCTCACGAGCGAAATCAACGAATCCGGCCAATCGCTCGTGGTCACTCGCCACGCCAAGCCGTGGGTGGAGATTCGCCCGCTCGCCTACCGCTCGGTTCCCGAAAGCCCCATCGTCATCCACCCTGCGCATCCATCGATATCCGTGCCCAATCTCGACGAGCTCTTCGAAGGCTACGACGGCTCCTACCAGCCCCAAGAGGATGGCTTCGCCGATCCCTCGGGCGACGAGGAGCTCTAGGCCATGAACCTTCACTACGGCGACGTCGTCTGGGCCGATCTTGACCCCTCAAAGGACCACGAACAGGCGAAACGACGCCCGCTCATCGTGGTGAGCAACGATCGCTACAACCGCCGTTGCAGCCTCACGATGGTGGTGCCCATCACCTCGAAGGAAACCGGCTATCCCCTTCACGCGGACGTGGGTATGGTGCCGAGCGAGGGCACTCCCGCCCCAATCCGGGGATTCGCGGAAGCCGAACAGCTGAAGACCCTCGATCTCAACGCTCGTAGCGCGGTGCCCGTGGGGCACATCGACGAGGCCGGAATGGCGAAGATCCTCGGTCTTGTCCTCAGCTGCCTCATCACCCCCGACATGTCGATCGTAGGCTAGGAGAGTTGAGCCCAAGCCCCTCGCGTCGCATGGCCAAGTCTGGGAAACAGGGGAAACTTTCAATCCGAAACCACACGTTGCTCGCGGTCATTCCCCTGGTTCCTCGCAGAGCTCGCGGACGACGTCGAGGAAGACCTGGGCCTGCTTGGAGAGCATGACCTTCCGCCAGAGGAGGCCGTGGCGCGCGAGGTAGCGCTGGGGCGTGGCACCAGGGCCCTCGGCCGGCTCCTCGAGCGGCACGAAGATGAGTCCCGTATCGCCTCCGACTTCCATCAATCCGTCGTAGACGGCGGCCACGCCGATGCCGGCCTTCACGAGGAAGCGCGTGTTGTAGGCGAGGGTGAAGGAGGCCACCACGTGGCCGATGCTCGCGAGCCGCGAGGTGAGCGAGAGGCTGTCGGAGGTGTGGTCGCCGCGCTCGGTGCGCATCTCCTGGCGCGAGAGGATGAGGTCGCGGCCCGCGAGGTCGTCGATGGCGAGGCTCGCGCGATCGGCGAGGGGATCGTCTGTGCGCATGACGATGCCCCACTCGTCCGCATGGGGGAGATCGAGCTCGTTCAGGTCGTGGTGCGGGCGCACGTCGCACTCGAGGAGGAAGTCGAGGGCGCCCGCGACGAGGCTGTCCATGAGGTCGGCCGACGTGCCGCTGTGCAGGCGAAACGTCACCCCGGGATGCTCCGAGCGCACGCGCTCCATGGCCTCGGCGAGGATGCCCACCGCCGCCGTCTCGCCGAGCCCGAGGTAGACGGGCCCGGAGATCTCGCGCTCGGTGAGGCTGAGCGCGTCTTCTGCCTTGTCGGAGAGCTCGACGATGGAGGCGGCGTAGCCGCGAAGTATCTCTCCCGCCTGCGTGAGGCGGATGCCGGTGTGCGAGCGCAGGTAGAGCTGCTGGCCGAACTCCTTCTCGAGCGAGGCGAGTTGGCGCGAGAGCGTGGGCTGCGTCACGTGGAGCGCCTTCGCGGCGCGCGTGAGGGAGCCCTCCCGGGCGATGGCGAGGAAGTAGGAAAGGGTCCTGAGCTCCATGGATGCCCTCCTTGGCAAGGCGCGGGACGTCGGAATGTATTCATACAGAAATCGTATAGCTCAATATGAAGGATAAGCAATAGATATAGGAGTGCGACGGTCGCAGAATGTGGGTGAGGCCACTTCTCGAGGAAGGGGGAATCCATGGCACTCATCCACGACCAGACCTTCGAGGGCGAGCGCGCCCTCTACCAAACCCGCAACGCGAGCATCGAGCGCTGCGTCTTCCACGACGGCGAATCTCCGCTCAAGGAATCGCATGACGTGCACGTGGCGGATTCCGTCTTCCGCTGGCGCTATCCGCTCTGGTACTGCACGAACGCGAGCGTGGAGGGGTCGCTCTGGCTCGACACGTGCCGCGCGCCGCTCTGGTACACCAACCACCTCACCCTCACGGACAACACCTTCCAGGCACCCAAGGGCATCCGCCGCTGCACCGACGTGGTGATCAGCGACACGAACTTCCCGAACGCGCAGGAGACGCTCTGGAACTGCCGCGACGTCACCGCGACGCGCATCAGCGTGAACGGCGACTACTTCGCGAAGGATTGCGAGAACCTGCACATCGACGGCCTCGACCTCACCGGGAAGTACCCCTTCGACGGCTGCCGCCACGTGGTGGTGG
>CANPVI010000147.1 GCA_947581665.1 uncultured Atopobiaceae bacterium
CTCCGGGGAGGATGAATCCGAGGGACTCGTAGACATCGTGCGTTGCGTGGAGGGCGCGGAAATCGCCCTGCTCCTTCGCCAGACCCCGGAGGGCGCCATTCGAGGGAACCTGCGCTCGAAGGGCGCGATCGACGTATCGGCGGTGGCGGCGGAGCTCGGCGGGGGAGGGCACGCTGCGGCTGCGGGCTTCACGCTCGGACGCGTGTCGCTCGAGGAGGCGTCGAAGATCGTCCTTCCGCGCCTCGAGGCGCTCGTACTCGGGGCGTAGGTTCCATGGAATCCCAAGACCGACGCCCCGGCGCGCTCATCGCCATCAACAAGCCCTCGGGAATGACCTCGCACGACGTGGTCGCTCGCGTGCGTCGCGCGCTCTCGATGAGGCGCGTAGGGCACGCGGGGACGCTCGATCCCCAGGCGACGGGCGTGCTCGTCATCGGCCTCGGCCAGGCCACGCGGCTCCTCGGATTCGTGACGCTTTCGGACAAGGCCTACCTCGCCGAATTCGTCTTCGGCGAGGAGACCACCACCGACGATGCCGAGGGCGAGGTGATCCACGTGGGCGAAGTGCCGCAGTCGCTTCTCGCGGGCGATGGCCTTGCGCGGGCGATCTCCTCGCTGAGGGGCGCGACGCTCCAAGTCCCGCCTTCCATCTCCGCGGTCTCGAAGGGCGGGAGGCGCGCCTACGCGGCGGCGCGAAAGGGCGAGGCCCTCGAGCTCGATCCCCGTCCGGTGGAGGTTTTCGACGCCACGCTCCTCTCGTCGTGCGAGGTCGACGGGCGCCTCGTGGCCACCGTGGCCCTTCGCGTCTCGAAGGGCTGCTACGTGCGCGCCCTCGCGAGGGATCTCGGACGAGAGCTCAGCTGCTATGCGCATGTGGGATCGCTCGAGCGAAGCGCCTCGGGCCCCGTGAGGCTCAAAGACTGCCTCTCGCTCGAGGAGATCGCGGAACGCGGATGGGACGCGGTGGCCGCACACGCGCTCGATCCGCTTCTGCTCGCCGGGCTTTCGAGACGCGACCTCTCGGGGGCGGAGATCGTTCGCGCGCAACACGGCCAGCCCCTCTACGCTCGCTCGGGCGAGGGGCCACTCGTGGGCATCGTGTGGGACGGGCTCCTCAGGGGCGTCTGGGAACCCAGGTCGGGCGAGCTCAGGCCCAAGGCGAACCTCATCGAGGGCGTGCTCTTGGGAGGTGCGTGATGGCGACGGGCGCACGGGGATCGATGCTTCGCTCCATCACGCGCTCGGCGCTTTTCCTGGGGACGGCGCTCGGCGCGCCCGCGCACCTCGAAGGCGCTGAGCTCTACGACCTCACCGGGCGCTGGGAGGAGGGTGCGGCGGCGGTCGTGGCGATCGGCGCCTTCGACGGTGTGCACGTCGGGCACAGGGCCCTCGTCGCCGAAGCCGAGGCGGATGCGCGGCGCCGCGGCGTGCCCTTGGTGATCATCACCTTCGATCCCGACCCCGCCTTCGTGCTCGCGAAGGAGCATCGGGAGGCGGAGATACTCTCGAGTGCGGATAGGCTCCTCGGCCTCTCGACCCTCGGCCCCGATGCCATCGTCGCCTTCCATTTCGACGAGGCCTTCGCGGCCATGGGCTATGAGGAGTTCTTCACCGAACGCCTCCTCGGCCTCGCCGACGTGCTCGCGGTGCACGTGGGAGAGGACTTCGCCCTCGGGCGCGGCGGGCAGGGTACGCTTCCGGCGCTCCAAGTGCTCGCGGGAGCGCTCGGCGTGCAGCTCTTCGGCCATGAGCTCGTGGAGGTGGGCGGTGAGCCGGTGAGCGCCACGCGCATTCGCGCCCTCCTCGACGAGGGTGCCATCCGCGCGGCCTACGAGCTCATCGGGCGCTATCCGTTCGTGCGCGGGCGCGTCGAGTGGGGGCGTGGCGAGGGGCATGGCCTCGGGATCCCCACCGCCAACGTGCACTTCGGCGAGCGCTACGCGTTTCCCCGGGAAGGCGTGTTCATGGGAATCGTCTCCGAGGGTTCCATGGCATGGCCCGCGGCGGTCAATCTCGGAAACCCGCCGAGCTTCGATTCCTCGCCACTCGAACGCGGCACGTGGCTTGCCGAGGCCTCGCTCCTCGGCTTCGACGGCGATCTCTACGATCGCGGGGTGTCCGTGGTGCTCGTGGAGCGCCTCAGGACATCGAGGAAGTTCGAGCGCGAAGACGAGCTCGTCTCCACGATCAAGGGCAACCTCGCGCAGGTGGAGCACCTCTTGGGGGGCAAGGGTGAGAGGGTGGTCGCGTGATCTCGCCTGAGGAGAAGGAACGGGTCGTCCAGGCGACGGATTTCGTGAGCCTCGTGGGGGAGACGGTGATGCTCCACGAGAAGTCCTCCGGGGATTTCTGGGGGCGTTGCCCCTTCCACGAGGAGCGCACGGAATCGTTCCACGTCGCCGCCGATCGCGGGCTCTTCTACTGCTTCGGCTGCGGGGCGAAGGGCGACGTGATCGACTACGTGAAGCGTCGCGAGAACCTCGAGTTCGTGGATGCGTTGCGCTATCTCGCCGATCGCGCCCACATCGAGCTCCATGAAAGTGCGGGGGGCGCCTCGGGGCCCGGAAGGGGCAGGATCGTGGCCTGCCTCGAGGAGGCCCAGCGACATTTCGCCCGCCTTCTCCTCAAGACCCGCGACGCGGCGGGGCAGTGCCAGAAGGCGAGGGACTATCTCTCGAAGCGCTCCTTGGGACGCGAAGTCGCCCTGCGCTGGGGGCTCGGCTTCTCCGTGGGCAGGGGCGACCTCACGAACCACCTCAGATCCAAGGGCTTCACCACGCGCGAGATCGTGGCCGCGGATCTTGGCGCGGAAGGTCCGCATGGGCTCAGGGACCGTTTCTACGATCGTGTGATGTTTCCCATCCGCGACGCGGCGGGCGCGGTCATAGGCTTCGGGGGACGCGTCATCGACGATTCGCTCCCGAAGTACCTGAACAGCCGAGATTCCTCGATTTGGCATAAGCGCAAGAACCTCTACGCGCTCGACAGGGCGAAGGGCTCCATCACCGCCACCGGGCGCGTGGTGATCGTGGAGGGCTATACCGACGCCATAGCCATGCACGAGGCGGGCATCACCAACACGGTCGCGATCCTCGGCACGGCGCTCACCGCCGACCACCTCAAGCTCCTCTCGCGATTCCGCCCGCGGGAGATCGTCTCGCTCCTCGACGGCGACGAGGCGGGCCAGCGCGCGGCCGAGAAGATCGTCGCACTCGTGGGCCAGACCCGCGCGAAGCTCCTCTGCGTGGTCCTTCCCGAGGGGAAGGATCCGGCCGAATACCTCGAAGCCGAGGGCGCCCAGGCGATGATGGGGCGTCTCTCGGAAGCCTCCGACCTCGTGCTCTTCGTCCTTTTGCGCCGGCTTCGCGAGGCGGAGGGGGCCTCGGTGGGCAAGCGGGCGAAGATCCTCGATGACGTGTGCGGCATCCTCGCGCCGCTCGTGAACGAGCCGCTCGCGCTCTCGTCCTACGCGAGCCTCGTGGCGGATGCCTTCTCCCTCGATGAGGAGCAGGTTCGAGCGAGGATACGCGAAGCGGCGCGCCAGCAGGCGTTGGCACCGCGCCCACGCTCGGACTTCGATGCGGTGCCTGGGGGAGATGCCATCGACGCCCCCGCCGAGGAGCCCGGAGAGCCCCTGCCGGATCTCTCGCGCATGGGAGCCGCAGAGCGCTCGAGGATCCTCTCCGAGCGCGAGCTCCTTGCCACGCTCGCCTCTCGACCGGAGGCCTTCTCGAGGGCGTCTGGGCGAATTCGCGGGCTTTCCTGGGCGGATCCTCGACATGGGAGGATCGCCGAGGCGCTCCTCGCGCATGCCTCATCCAGCGCAAAAGAGCGCCTTGCGGCCGCGCGAGCCGTGGATGCCTTCGCGCCGCAGATCCTCGCCGCGTCGGAGCTCGATAGGAGGGGCGGACGCTGGGGAGAGGCGGAGGCCATATTCCTCGTGGACCAAGTGGAGCTCCAATCGCTTTCCCAGGAGCTTCGTCGCGCGTCCTCCGCGCTCCACGCGGCGGAAATCTCCGGGGACGACGCGCGCATCCAGGAGCTCATGGCCGCCGCACAAACCCTTCGCGCGCGAATTGCGCAATTGGAGGGTTCCGTGAGATCGTGGAACGATCACGGGGAATGAACGTGGGGCGGAGTAGAATAGATTGTTTCTAATTCAGGCGGAAGGAATTCCCTTGGCATCAAAGTCGCGTGAGGTTGAGGCACCCGAAGGCACCGAAGCGAAGAAGCCGGCGAAGAGCACGAAGAAAGCCACCGCAAAGCCCACCACGAAGAAGCCCGCTCCCAAGGCGAAGGCCCCGAAGACGTCGGAGGACGCCCTGCAGGAGGCGGTTGTCGACGTGGCGGAGGAGCCCAATAAGAAGGCCGCTCCGAAGAAGGCCACCAAGTCGAAGGCAGTGGCGAAGCCGAAGGACGAGGCCACGCCAGAAGTCGAGACGGCCCCCAAGGCGAAGCCCAAGTCCACGAAGCGGCCCGCCGCCAAGAAGGCCTCTGCGAAGAAGGCCGAGGCCATGTCGGAAGCCGAAACGCCCACGAAAGCCAAGGAAGCCGAAAAGGCCGAGAAAGCTGAAAAGCCTTCGAAGGCGAAGAAGGCTCCGGCGAAGAAGTCCGGCGAGGGCAAGCCC
>CANPVI010000148.1 GCA_947581665.1 uncultured Atopobiaceae bacterium
TCGCCGATGACGCCCGCGATCATCGTGGAGATCGAGCCGATGATGACGATGGGGATGGTGATTCCCGGCAGGCCCATGAGCAGCATGATGATCCAGAGGATGAGGCCGCCCACATAGCCGCCCCAGAAGCCCTCCCACGTCTTGTTCGGGCTGATCCTCGGGCTCATCTTCGTATGCCCGAAGCGGCGACCGCAGAAGTACGCCGCAGCGTCGTTCGCCCAGATGCTGCCGAGGACGCCGAGCGTCATGAGCGCACCGGTGCTGCCGGGATCCAGCATGCGGATGGACACGATCGAGGAGATGAGGAAGCCCGTGTAGAGCGGCGCGAAGACCGTCACCGCCACGTCGGAGATCGAGGCGCGCGGCGTGAAGATGTACCAGATGCCACTTGCGAAGAGGAGCACGTAGAGCACCCAGTATATGAGCGATTGGTCGATGAACGCGGCGACGGGAAATGCGATGGCCCCGGCGAGCCCGAGGAACTCGAACGGAGCGCGTCCCATGAGGCGCGTGAGCCTGAAGAACTCCGAACAGCAGAGCCACGCGATCGCCGCCGTGAGGATGGTAGTGGTGACGGGGCCGATGGAGACGAGCACCACCATGACGATCGCGTAGATGGCTCCCGAGAAGGTGCGGGTGAGGGTGCGCTCGGCGGCTCCGCGCACCTTCTGGCCCTTGAGCTCGCCTGCGGCACGCTTGATCTCGCGCTCCTCGCGCCGCTCGACGAGCGAGCGCTTCGGCGTCTCGCCCAAGGACTTGGGATTCCCACGGCCACGCGACATCGACGCGGACGTGGACGCGCCCTTGCGCCTCCCATCCGCGCCCTCAGCGTCGCGCCGTTCGAGACGGCGCCCCTGCCGCTCCTCAGCCACGGCCCACGCCTCCAAACCGACGTTCACGCCCCTGGAAGGCGCGAATGGCACGTAGGAGCTCCCAACGATCGAAATCGGGCCAGAGCGTCTCCGTCACGTAGAGCTCGCTGTAGGCGAGCTGCCAGAGGAGATAGTTCGAGAGCCTGAGCTCGCCTGAGGTGCGGATGAGGAGCTCCGGATCGGGTACGTCGGCCGTATAGAGCCTGCTCGAGACGAGCTCCTCCGTGATGTCTTCGGGGTCGAGGCGTCCGTTGGCCACCTCGCGGGCGAGGGAGCGGCTCGCACGGACGATCTCGGCCCTGGAGCCGTAGTTCACCGCAAGCGCGAGGGTCATCGTCGAATACCCGGCCGTCTCGTCCAGGCCCCGGCAAAACGTGGCGTAGGTCTTCGCGGGAAGGGCCTCGAGGTCGCCCCAGATCTCGAGGCGCACGTGCTCCTGGTGGAAGAGCGGAAGTTCATGCACGAGCGTCTTCGCGAAGAGGTCCATGAGGAGATCCACCTCTCGCTGCGGACGCTTCCAGTTCTCCGTGGAAAACGCGTACGCGGAGAGCACGTCCACGCCGAGGCGCACGCACGCGGTGATGGTCTCGCGAAGCGAATCGACGCCGGCCACGTGGCCCTGCGAGCGATCGAGCCCGCGTCGCTCGGCCCAGCGTCCATTGCCGTCCATGATGATGGAGATGTGGGACGGCAGGCGTGCGAGGTCCACGTCCGCAAGGGAGATATCCGGTTGCGAGTCGTGGTAGAACGCAAGGAGCTTTTCCTCGCGAGGATCCACCTATATCGCCATGACCTCGGCTTCTTTGGCCTTCGTGGCCTCATCGACCTTCTTGATGTACTCGTCGGTCATGCGTTGGATGTTGTTCTGCTCGCGACGCACCTCGTCCTCGGAGAGCTCCTCGTCGCGCTCGATGTGCGCGTTCGCGTCGCGTCGGACGTTGCGCACGGCCACGCGCGCCTCCTCGCCCATCTGGCGGCACTCCTTCGCGAGCTCGCGACGGCGCTCCTCGGTGGGCGCCGGGAACGGCAGGCGGATCGACGTGCCGTCGTTGGACGGGTTGATCCCGAGGTCGGAGGTGCGGATTGCCTTCTCGATGGCGTTGAGCGAGCTCTTATCCCACGGCTCCACGAGGAGCATCGTGGCCTCCTGCACGCGAATGCCGGCGAGCTGCGCGATGGGCGTGGGCTGGCCGTAGTAGTCGACCATCACGTGGTCGAGCACATGCGGGTTGGCGCGCCCCGTGCGCACGCGCGAGAAGTTGTTCTGGAGCGCCGTGAGGCACTTCTCCATCCGCTTCTTGGTCTCTTCCATCACGTCGCTCATCGCTAGGACTCCTCCCCTACGACCGTGGTTCCCACCGGTTCGCCGGTGAGGGCCTTCTTGAACACGTTTGGCTCATCGATGTTGAAGACCAAGATGGGCAGGTTGTTGTCGTGGCAGAGCGCCGTGGCCGCGGCGTCCATCACCTTGAGGTCGCGAGTGAGCACGTCGAGGTAGGTGATGGTGTCGAAGCGCACGGCGTCGGGGTGCGTGACGGGATCCTTGTCGTAGATGCCGTCCACCTTCGTGGCCTTCATGAGGCAGTCCGCCTCGATCTCGAGCGCGCGGAGCGCTGCGGCGGTATCCGTCGTGAAATACGGGTTGCCGGTGCCCGCCGCGAAGATGACGATGCGACCCTTCTCGAGATGGCGCGTGGCGCGGCGGCGAATGTAGGTCTCGCACACCTCGCGCATCTCGATGGCGCTCATCACGCGGCAGTACATGCCGGCTCGCTCGAAGGTGTCTTGGAGGGCGAGCGCGTTCATCACGGTGGCGAGCATGCCCATGTAGTCCGCCTGGGCTCGCTCCATGCCGCTCGCCGCGCCCGCCATTCCGCGGAAGATGTTGCCACCACCCACGACGATGCCGATTTCCACGCCATCGTCGTGGATGGTGCGAATCTCACTCGCAAGGTGCTCGAGCACCTTCGGATCGATGCCGTAGCCGACGTCGCCCATCAGGGCCTCGCCGGACAGCTTGAGGAGGACGCGCTTGTAGACGTAATCCGCCACGTGTGCCCCTCAGGCGCCGAAGTCGAAGCGCTCGAAGCCCACGACCTCGATCGTGTCGTCGCAGGCTGCGGAGACGGTCTGCGCGAGCGTCTTGATGGTGGTGTTGGTGTCCTTGATGAAGTCCTGCTCGGTGAGCACGTTCTCGCGGAAGAACTTCTTCAGGCGACCCTCCGCCATCTTCTCCTGGATGGCCTCGGGCTTGCCGGAATCGGCGGCCTGCGCCTTGTAGATGGCCTTCTCGTGCTCGATCGTCTCGTTGGGGACGTCGATGCGACGCGCTGCCACGGGATTGGCGGCGGCCACCTGCATGGCAACGTCGTGCGCGAAGTTCTTGAAATCGGGCACCTCGGCGGTCTCGGGCTTGTTGAACTCGAACTCGCAGATGACGCCGAGCTTGCCACCGTGGACGTAGCTTGAGAGCGCGCCCTTCTTGGCGGTGACGCAGCACACGCGGGCGATCTTCATGTTCTCGCCCATGGTGTGGATCATCTCGGTGAGGGCGTCGGCGACGGTGTCTTCGTTCACGAAGTGGTGCTCGAGGAGATCCTCGACCGTGGCGGGGTTGCACTCGGCGGCCACGCGCGCCACGTCGTTCGCGAAGCTCTTGAACTTGGGGTTGGTGCCCACGAAGTCGGTTTCGCAGGACACCTCCACGAGCGCGCCGTTCTGGTAGTCGTCGGAGATGAACGCGGCGACGGTTCCCTCGTTCGTGGCGCGGCCGGCCTTCTTGGCGGCCTTGATGGTGCCCATCTTGCGGAGGACGTCGACGGCGGCGTCGATGTCGCCGTCGGCCTCGACGAGGGCCTTCTTGCACTCCATCATGGGAGCGTCGGTCATCTCACGGAGCTGCTTCACGAGCTGTGCAGTCACTTGGGGCATGGATGGCGCCTTTCTTCTCGAAGCGACGAATGTGCTGGGTAGGGGCCCACTCCACGGGGAATGGGCGGGCAGGGCGGAGTTAGACGGTCGGGAGTTCCTTGGTGCCTTCCTCGGCGATCTCGGCCTCGTCCTTCCTGCTCTCGGCGAGGAGCTCGGCGAGGGTGATGGCCTCCTGCCTCGGGGGCTCCTCGTCGGACACCTGAAGCTCCATCTCGTTCTCGGTGGCGGTGTCCACTGCAGGCGTCGTTGCGCCGGCGGCCATCTCCGCCTCGCTGATCTGCTCCTCGCCCTTGCCGGCGAGCACGGCGTCGGCCATGAGCTCGCACATGAGGGCAACCGAGCGGATGGCGTCGTCGTTGGCGGGGATGCCGTACTCCACCTCGTCGGGATCGGAGTTCGTGTCGATCAAGCCCACGACGGGGATGTGGAGGCGATTGGCCTCCTTGATGGCGATCTCCTCGCGCTTGGTGTCCACCACGAAGATGGCCTGCGGAAGCGCGCGCAGCTCGCGCACGCCGCCGAGGTTGCGCTCGAGCTTCTCGTGCTCCTTGGAGAGGCGCGCCTGCTCCTTCTTGGGGAGCGTCTCCATCACGCCGGTCTCCACCATGTTCTCGAGCTCCTCCATGCGCGTGATGCGCGAGCGCATGGTGACGAAGTTCGTGAGCATGCCGCCGAGCCAGCGGTTGTTGATGTAGGGCATGCCGCAGCGCTCGGCCTCGGTCTTGATTTGCTCCTGGGCCTGCTTCTTGGTGCCCACGAAGAGCACGGTGCCGCCCTTGGCGCAGATGTC
>CANPVI010000149.1 GCA_947581665.1 uncultured Atopobiaceae bacterium
GCGCATGCCGTTCCCTCGCATGACGGGAGAAGTCGGCGAAGCCAGAATTCATGCTTGACAAGATATAGCTGGTCTATATCTGTAAGGCGGGCAATTTTGGCGATTTCAGCGAGATCCTCGCCGGCCTCGAGGCCATCGAGCAGGAATGCGTAGCGTCCAAGGAACGCCGGGTTGGCGCTGAGGGAGCGCTCGAGCCTGGAGAGGGTCGCGGTGCTGATCTAGAGCGGCTCTGCGACCTCGGCGAGGGTGAGCCCGAGCTCCTTGCGTCTTTTCCTGAACGCGGATGCCTCGAGCTCGGGTGCCTCTGGCGGGGGCGCCTTTGGGCCGTAAGCGGCCCCCTTCGGCTCACTTAATTGTGACGAAGCGCCGCAAGACGAAAGAACCGTCCCTTCTGCCTGGGCGTTTCGCTGTTGTTTTGTCGATTCCCTCACCGTTCAATAGCTGCAGCAAAGAAGTTTGAAACGAGAGGAGCGCGGATGGCCACCGAGAGGAAGATCTTGAGGGAGCTCGCCGAGCGAGCCGAGGTGCTGAGGGGGCAGGGGCTCGGCGAACAGGCCGCAGACCGCGTGGTCGCGGGCGAGCTCGTGGCCATTCGCTGCTGGGATTACTCGAACATCGGCCCCGTGCCGGGTGCCTTCGCCGACCTTCGCACCCTGCAGGCGCTCCTTCGCTTGCAGGCCGAGCATCCCGGCGCACGGCCCTACTACCTCTTCGATTACCACTGGCGCGAGGCCGACGAGATCGACGAGGACGAGGGGTACACGGACGAGGCCTCCATCCTCTACCTCGATGCGAACGAGGCGAAGTGGGAGGCAGAGCGCGAGGCGCTCACCGACGGTGAACCTCGCTACTTCGCCGTGCGCTTCGTGGATGGGGAGCTGCTCGACGGAGATGGCGACTGCCTCGACTGCATCGGCTCCCTCACCGCCTGGCATTCCGGCATCGGAGACGTCCTCGAAATCACCTTCGAGGAGGAGGACTAGCTTCCGGCAAGGCTCACGGCACCTTCGGTTGTGCTGCAAGTCCCCGCTTAGCCCTTTGCGCCGTACAAAGGGCCAAGCGGGAACTTGGGTCGAAAGAACTGATAGTGCGGGCACTTTCGGCTGTGCTCCGTAGCGCCTCCCTCGGCAGTGATGGCGCGAAGGGCCTTGCGCCGATGACGATGACGCGTGGAGGTTCTCCCGCCGGTGGCGCGGAGGGGCTTGTGCCGGAAGCGCCGCTGCGGAGGGACTTGCGCCGATGGCGCGTAAGCCCTTGCGCCGGTAGTGACGGCGCGTAGGCCCTTCCGCCGTGTTCCGGAGCGCCTTCGGCCGGTAGTTTTGCCACCTAGCGCCTTCTGCCGGTAGGCCATGTCGGTCGCGTAGGGCCTTATGCCGGTAAATCGGGCGTGGAGGAGCCTCCGCCGGTAGGGAAGCTGCTCTCTAGGGCCTTCGGCCGTTACATCGCTACCGGCGGAAGGCCCTAGACGGCTCGATTACCGGCGCAAGCGCCTACGGAACACGGCACAAGGCCCTACGCGCCACGCCAACCGGCGCAAGGACCTCCACGCCACCGGCGGAGAGGTCTACGTGCCAAGTCCACCGGCGGAAGGCCCTCCGCGCCATCCTTACGCCCTGGCCCCACGTTTTCGGTGCATCTTTGCTCCCTCGTTTCAGCCGTGGACCCACTTTTCCGGTGCACCCGGGCACCGGAAAAGTGGGTCCACGGCTGAAAGGTTCGAGTAGATCGAGGGCGCAAACCTTAGGGTGCGGGCACTCGCGGCGCAAGCGCGAGGCGCTACACGACCTGCTTCAAGGCCTCGAAGAGCTGGGCGGCGGCGTGCTCCTTGTCGGGTGCGGCGAAGATCGCGCTGATCACGGCGATGCCGTCGATGCCGGAGCCCGCGAGCTTCCCCACGTTCTCGGTGCTGATGCCGCCGATCGCCACCACCGGGATGGAGACCGCATCGCAGATCTCGCGCAGCGTCGCGAGCGAGACGTCCACCGCGTCATCCTTGCTGCCGGTGGGGAAGACCGCGCCCACGCCGAGGTAATCGGCCCCGTCGGCCTCGGCCTTCTTGGCCTCGTCGACGGTGGACGCGGAAACGCCGACGATCTTCTCGGGCCCCAAGATGCGGCGTGCCTCCACGCATGCCGTATCGCTCTGGCCCACGTGCACGCCGTCCGCGCCGGAGGCGAGTGCCACCTCCACGTCGTCGTCCACCACAAACGGCACGCCGTGGCTCTGGCAAAGCTCCGCGAGCCCGAGCGCCTCGGAGAGCATTTCCTCTTTGCCCATGGACTTCTCGCGAAGCTGCACGAACGTGACGCCGCCGCCGAGCGCGCCCTCGAGCACGTCGCCTAGGGTCTCGTCCTCGGCGAGCCAGCCGCGGTCGGTCACCGCGTAGAGGTAGAGGCTCTTCGCGAGCTCGTCCTTAGAGAACGTCATAGCGCGCGCCCTTCTCGAGCGTCTCGGCGTCCATGTTGAAGATGGCGTCGATGATGCGGTTGCGGTAGGTGGAGTTGCCGTCGCCGGGCAGCATGCGCTCCCAGCCGATCTCGCCCGCAAGCCCCATGCACGCCACGGCCGCAGCGGCGGCTTCGAGCTTGGCGTCGGGGTTCGCCGCCACGAAGGCGCAGGTCATGGCCGAGAGTTGGCAGCCGGTGCCGGTGATCTTGCCCATCTCGGCGCGCCCGTTGCGGATGACGAAGCAGCGCTCGGCGTCCGCCACGAAGTCGATCGCGCCCGTCACCGCGATGATCGCGCCCGTCTGCCCTGCGAGTGCCTTCGCGAAGGCCGCCGTGGCCTCCACGTCGCCCTCGCCCACGGCGTCTGCGGCCGCGGCATCCACGCCCTTCGTGGAGCCGGAGCCCGACGCGAGGGTCTTCACCTCGGAGATGTTTCCGCGGATGACGTCGAAGCGCACGCGCTTCACGAGCTCGGTCGCAGTCTTCGTGCGAAGCTTCGTGGCGCCCGCGCCCACCGGGTCGAGCACCGTCGCGTGCCCGAGCTTGTTCGAGGTCTCGCCGGCGATCCGCATCGAGGCGATGGTGCGCTCGTTCAACGTGCCGATGTTGATCGTGAGGCCCGCCGCGAGCGAGGTGATCTCGGCCACCTCGGCGGCGTCGTCGGCCATGATGGGGCTGCCGCCGCACGCGAGCAGCACGTTCGCCACGTCGTTCACCGTGACGTAGTTCGTGATGCAGTGGATGAGCGGCACCTGGCCGCGCACGTTATCGAGGCATTCTCCGAGCATAGGGGGCTCCCTTCGTCCGCCAAACCCAACCAGTATAGTGCCCGCCGCCCCCCCGCCGTGCGCACCAATCGCGCAACGCGAGGATGAGCGCGGGCGAGTGCGTCCGCTACCGTGCCCGAGCCCCTGCGCAAGGTTCTACAATAGGAGCGTTCGCGCAACGTTTTGCGCTCTCTCAACTATCGGAAAGGGGCTTAATGCTGCATCTGCTACGCCGTCTCGCAGCCTCGATCCGCGAGTACAAGGGAGCGACCATCGCCACGCCCATCCTCGTACTCGGCGAAGTGATCATCGAGGTGCTCATCCCGTTCTACACCGCCGACCTCGTGGACGTGATCTCTCGCGGCGCCGCCATCGACGAGATCCTCGCCTCGGGCGCCATCCTCCTGCTCCTCGCCATCATCTCGCTCGGCTTCGGCACGGCCGCAGGCATCACCTGCTCGAAGGCCTCCGCGGGCTTCGCGAAGAACCTTCGCAAGGACATGTTCTACAACGTGCAGACCTTCTCCTTCGAGGTGATCGACCGCTTCTCCACCTCGAGCCTCGTCACCCGCATGACCACGGACGTGACGAACGTGCAGATGGCGTTCATGCAGATCATCCGCACCGCCATCCGAAGCCCCCTCATGTTCGTCTTCTCGTTCATCATGAGCTTCTACATGGCGGGCGACATCGCCGTCGTCTTCGCGTTCGTGGTGCCGCCGCTCTTCATCGGGCTCGTCGCGGTCATCCTCATCGTGCACCCGATCTTCCGTCGCGTGTTCCACAAGTACGACGCGCTGAACGAATCCATCCAGGAGAACATCAACGGCATCCGCGTGGTGAAGAGCTACGTGCGCGAGGACTACGAGATCAAGAAATTCGACCGCGCCGCCGTCGACGTGCAGAAGGACTTCACGAAAGCCGAGCGCATCCTCGCGCTCAACAACCCCCTCATGAACCTCTGCAGCTACACGGTCTTCGTGTGCGTGATCTACTTCGCCGGCCAGGCCATCATCCGCACGCAGGGCGTGCAGGTGAACATCGGCCAGTTCTCCGCGCTCTTCACCTACGGCTTCCAGATCCTCATGAGCCTCATGATGCTCTCGATGGTGTTCGCGATGATCACCATCGCCGCCGAGAGCGCCAACCGCATCTACGAGGTGCTCACCGCCGAAACCACCATCAAGGACCCCGCGAACCCCATCATGGAGGTGAAGGACGGATCGATCGACTTCGATGACGTGTCCTTCTCCTACTCCAAGGACGCCCAGCGCTACGCGCTCCAAGACGTCGACCTCCACATCAAGAGCGGCGAGGTCATCGGCATCATCGGCGGCACGGGCTCTGCGAAGTCCACG
>CANPVI010000150.1 GCA_947581665.1 uncultured Atopobiaceae bacterium
CCACCATGGCCATCGAGTTCCTGCGCAAGGCCGGCGTGTCCGACGTGCGCCTGCTCTCCATCGTCTCCGCCCCCGAGGGCCTTCGGGAAGTGCTCGATTCCGATCCCACGGTCCGCGTCTTCACCTGCGCCATCGACCGCTGCCTGAACGCAAACGCCTACATCCTCCCCGGCCTCGGGGATGCAGGGGATCGCATATTTGGCACCCTGTAATGGAGTAGTATGGGCAGACGTTCGCGATCCCTTATGAAAGGCGGCTTGCGTGCTGGTGTTCGTGCTTGGTGTGGCTTCGGGCGTCGCAGGCGCCCTGCCGGGCCTTCTCCTGGCTCGCCATGCCCGCCACGGGAAGCACGCCTCCATAGCCTCGGGACTCGCTTCGATCATGGGTTCGTTCGCCCTGCTCATGATCCTTCTCGGCATGGGCTCCCTTCGCTTGGGAAGCGCGTTTCTGCCCTATGCCTGCACCACCATGGGCACCTTCCTCGCGCTCTTCGGCGCGGAGTCGGTCGTCGCCTGGCGCTGGATGCGCCCGTTCAGCTCTAAGGAGGTGGGGGCGTGAGCGAGTTCGAGCAGTTGCCTGATGCCGTCAACGAGCTCGTCGACAGCTTCGTCGCGCAGCCGATCATCGGAGACGAGTACTTCGGCTTCACGCAGTACACGTTCTGGATGGCCGTCGCGGTGGTGATCCTCGTGATCCTCCTCTTCGCCTTCAAGAAGCGCCAGGCGGCGCACCTCGTGCCCGAGGGCCGCTTCGTGAACGCGATCGAGTATCTCGTGGAGTTCGCCCGCAAGGACCTCGTGATCGACCTCCTCGGCGCCACGTGGCGCCAGCACTTCCCGTTCATCGCGACGGTCTTCTTCTTCATCCTCATCAACAACCTCATCGGCCTCGTGCCGGGCGCGCACCCGGGCACGGGCACGATCGGCGTCACGCTCGCGCTCGCGCTCATGACCTTCGTGTACTTCATCGACGTCGGCGTGAAGAAGCACGGCGGCTGGGGCTACCTCAAGAGCCTCAAGCCCTCCGGCGTGCCCTTCCCGATGGACTGGCTCGTGTGGGTGATCGAGCTCTTCTCGACCTTCCTTCGTCTCATCACGCTCGCCGTCCGTCTCTTCTGCAACATGTTCGCGGGGCACGTGGTGATGGGCACCTTCGCCATCCTCGCGTCGCTCTTCATCCAGCGCCTGGCCCAGGGCGTCACGCTCGAGGCCATCACCGGCGCCGGCATCAGCCTCATGTGGATCCTGCTGCTCATCATCATCTACCTCGTGGAGATGCTCGTGGCAGCCATCCAGGCCTACGTCTTCGCCATGCTCACTGGCGTCTACGTCCAGTTGGCCGAGGAAGAGGAATAAAGGAGGAATCGTGGGAGTTATCGGATACGGCCTCGGCGTCATCGGCGCCGGCATTGGCATTGGCATCGCGGCCTATGGCGCCACGACGTCCATGGCGCGCCAGCCTGAGGTGCAGGGGCGCCTCTTCACCGTCTTCATCCTCGGCTCGGCCTTCGTCGAAGCCCTCGCTCTGATTGGCTTCGTGGTCGCGCTCGTCGTGTCGTAGCGAACCGGGAGGTTCCCAATATGCGTCGCTTCCCGAAGGGCGCGGCACTCGTCGCCCTGCTCGGGGTGCTCCTCTGGCCCCGTCCCGCGTTGGCGGTCACCGCCTTCGACATCCTCATCCCGAAGCCGGCTGAGTTCTTCCCGGCGCTCATCGCCTTCATCGTCATCTTCGTGGTGCTCGCGAAGTTCATCTGGCCGAGCGTCCTGAAGACGCTCGACTCGCGCCAGCAGACGATCCAGGACAACATCGACGAATCCGAGAAGACGAAGCTCGACGCGCAGAAGGCGCTGCGCAAGTCCGAAGCCACGATCCAAGAGGCGCAGGCGCGGGCTGACGGCATCATCGCCGAGGCCAAGAAAGCCGCCGAGGCCACGAAGGCCGAGATCATCGACGACGCCCGCAAGGAGGCCTCCGAGCTCACCGCGCGCACCCGCGCGGCGCTGGCCGCCGAGCGCGAGGCCACGATGGACGAGCTCACCGAGCAGGTGGCCGACATCTCGGTGGATCTCGCGTCGAAGATCATCGGCGAATCGCTCGACGAGGACGCGCAGAAGCGCATCATCGAGCGCTACCTCGCCAAGGCAGGGGACATCGATGAGTCTTAGCGCCGAGGACCACGCCAAAGTCGAAACCTACGCCGCCACGCTGCTCGAGGCCGCCCAGGCCGAGGGCCGCGAGCTCGAGGACCTTTCCGTCATCGACCACCTCGCCGAGAGCCTCGACGAGGTGAACGACACCATGCGCGTGATCCTCGAGCGCGGGGACGACAAGCTCCTCCCGCTCATTTCCGCGCGCTACAACGATCTCTTCCATGCGCAGGGCGAGACCACGGTCGTGGACGTGACCACGGCGATCCCGCTCGACGACGACCTCCGCCAGGAGGTGAAGGAATTCCTCAAGGCCGAGTACTCGGGCCCCATCCAGCTGGTGGAGCACGTCGATCCCTCCATCATCGGCGGGATCGTGGTGAACGCGCGCGGCGAGCGCAAGGACGCCTCCGTGCGCACCCAGCTCGAGAACGCGCGTCGCGCCTTGAAGAACGAACCCAGCGAAGCCTAGGAGGGCCATGGACGCGACGCTCGACATCAAGCCCACCTCCATCGCCGACTTGCTCCGCCAGCGCCTCGACGCGGTGGAGCCCCACATCGACACCACGGACGTCTCCACCGTCACCGAGATCGGCGACGGCGTGGCCCGTGTGTCGGGGCTCAAGCGCGCCATGGCGGGCGAGCTGCTTGAATTCACGAGCTCGAGCACGAAGAGGCACGTCTTCGGCCTCGCGCAGAACCTCGACGAGGACGAGGTGGGCGCCGTGCTCTTCGGCGACGTCGATTCCATCCGCGAGGGCGACGAGGTGCGCACCACGGGGCGCGTCATGGACATCCCCGTGGGCCCCGCGATGCTCGGGCGCGTGGTGAACCCGCTCGGCGAGCCGATCGACGGCCTCGGCCCCATGAACACCGTGGCGCGCCGCCCGATCGAGTTCAAGGCGCCCGGCATCATGGCACGTAAGCCCGTGTGCGAACCGGTGCAGACGGGCCTCATGGCCATCGACGCGATGATCCCCATCGGCCGTGGCCAGCGTGAGCTCATCATCGGCGATCGCAAGACCGGCAAGACCGCCATCGCGGTGGACACGATCATCAACCAGGCTTCGAGCGACATGATCTGCATCTACGTCGCCATCGGCCAGAAGGCCTCGACCGTGGCCACCATCAAGGAGACGCTCGAGCGCCACCACGCGATGGACAAGACGATCATCGTCTCCGCCACCGCCGCGGAATCCGCGCCGCTCCAGTACATCGCCCCCATGGCGGGCGCCGCCATCGGCGAGTACTTCATGTACAACGGCAAGGACGGCATGCCCGCCGGGCCCGACAACCCCGGCGGCTCGGTGCTCGTGGTCTACGACGACCTCTCGAAGCAGGCAGTGGCGTATCGCCAGATGTCGCTCACGCTCCATCGTCCGCCCGGACGCGAGGCGTACCCCGGCGACATCTTCTACCTGCACTCCCGCCTGCTCGAGCGCGCCTGCAAGCTCGACGACGCCCACGGCGGCGGCTCGCTCACGGCGCTCCCGATCATCGAGACGCAGGAGGGCGACGTCTCCGCCTACATCCCCACGAACGTGATCTCCATCACCGACGGGCAGATCTACCTCCAGTCGAACCTCTTCTTCCAAGGGCAGCGCCCCGCCGTGGACGTGGGCATCTCGGTGTCGCGCGTGGGCGGCTCCGCGCAGATCCCCGCCATGAAGCAGGTGGCGGGCAACCTTCGCCTCGACCTCGCGAGCTACGCCGAGCTCCAGAGCTTCGCGCAGTTCGGCACCGACCTCGACAAGGCCACGACGGCGCAGCTCAGGCGCGGTGCGCGCATGACGGAGATCCTGCGCCAGGGGCGCTTCTCCGCGCTCGCGGCATGCGATCAGGTGGCGGCCATCTACGCCGGCAACCACGGCTACCTCGACGACATCGAGGTCACGGACGTGCTGCCGTTCAGGGACGGCTTCGTGCAGTTCCTCAGGAACTCGCGCGACGCGCTCCGCGAGAAGCTCGCCGAGGGCGGAAAGATCAACGACGACACCGCCGCCGAGCTCGACAACGCCATAAAGAGCTTCAAGGAGCGCTTCCTCGCGGCGATCGCGGCGCGCAAGCGCCAGGCCACGGTGGCCGAGGCGCAGGACGGAGAGATCGGCGCCGAGCAGCTCACGGAAGAGCTCGAGAACTCCGCCGGCAGCGTGCCCGAGACGCCGGGGGAGCCCGCCTAGCCCATGGCGAGCCTTCGCGACATCAAGCGGCGCATCCGCTCGGTCTCCTCGACCCGGCAGATCACCCACACGATGGAGATGGTGTCCACCACCAAGATCATGCGGGCCCTGCAGATCGCGGCCGACGCTGCGCCGTACAAGGAAGCCATCCAGAAGATGATGGAAAACGTCGCAGCGTCGGCCGCGATCTGCAGGGCCCGCATGATCTT
>CANPVI010000151.1 GCA_947581665.1 uncultured Atopobiaceae bacterium
CAAGGTGCTGAAGCGCCTCGGCGCCACCATCGACGTCCTCGACGAGCACACCCTCGTCATCGACACCGCGCCCGTCGAGTCCTGGGTCACCCCCTACGAGCTCGTGGCGCAGATGCGCGCCTCCACGGCGGTGCTCGGCCCCCTCATCGCGCGCTTCGGCAAGGCGCGCGTGGCCATGCCGGGTGGTTGCAACATCGGCGCGCGCAAGATCGACATGCACCTCCGCGGCCTCTCGGCGCTCGGCGTCACGTTCTCGCAGGACCACGGCGACATCGTGGCGAGCGTGGACGGCCAGCTCACCGGGGCGCTCGTGCCGCTCGACTTCGCGAGCGTGGGCGCCACGGAGAACCTCCTCATGGCGGCGGTGCGCGCCAAGGGCGAGACGATCATCGAGAACGCCGCGCGCGAGCCCGAGATCTGCGACCTCGCGCACATGCTCGTCGAGATGGGCGCGCATATCGAGGGCGCCGGCACGCCGACCATCACCATCGAGGGCACAGGCGAGCTCCATCCGGTTGAGCACGAGGTGGTGGGCGACCGCATCGAGGCGGGCACGTTCCTCGCCGCGGGCGCGCTCACGGGCGGCCCGGTGACGGTCGAGGGCTTCGATCCCGAGCATCTGGGCCTCGTGCTGCGCAAATACGAATCGATGGGCATGGTCGTCGAGCGTGGCGAGCGCTCTTGCACCATCAGGCGCGAGGCGCCCCTTCGCGCGATCGACATCCAGACGCTGCCCTTCCCGGGCTTTCCCACCGACATGCAGGCGCAGACGATGGTGCTGCTCTCGCTTGCCCAGGGCAGCTGCGTCATCACCGAGAACATCTTCGAGAGTCGCTTCATGCTCGCGGCCGAGCTCTCGCGCATGGGAGCCGACATCATCATCGAGGGACACCATGCCATCGTCCGCGGCGTGGACGCCCTCTCCGGCGCGCCGGTGACGGCGCCCGACCTTCGCGGCGGCGCGGCGCTCGTGCTTGCCGGGCTCGTGGCGGACGGCTACACGACGGTGGCGGACATCCACCACATCGATCGAGGCTACGAGAACTTCGTGCCCAAGCTCAAGGGCCTGGGTGCCGAGGTGAGCCGCCTGGGCGCCTAGGGGCACGAGGGAGACGCGATGCCAAGTTCGAGCGAAGTGCGTGAGCTCCACAGCCTCACGATGGCAAACGAGGACTACCTCGAGGCCATCTGGCGCATCATGCTCGACGAGGACGGCGCGGAGGCCGTGCGCTCGGTGGCGGTCGCCGAACTCCTCGACGTCTCGAAGGCGAGCGTCGCGAAGGCGCTCGTCACGCTCAAGGACAAAGGCTACGTCGTCCAGCACCGCTACGGCCGCGTGGGGCTCACCGACGAGGGCCAGGCCTATGCGGAACTGCTCTGGAAGTGCCACCGCATGCTCCGCACGTTCCTCGAGGAGGAGCTCGGCGTGGAGCCGAAGACGGCCGATGCCGAGGCCTGCCTCATGGAGCACGCGCTCTCCGAGGACACGATGCGCCGTTGGACGCGCCACCTCGAGGAACATGGCATGCAGGTGAAGGAATTCTCCGAGGACAGCGCGCACGGCACGCACATCCACGAATAACCGCGCACGAGCGCGAGAAAGGGCATCCGCATGAAGGCCATCATCCCCGCCGCCGGCTTGGGCACCCGCTTCCTCCCCGCCACGAAGGGCGTCCCGAAGGAGCTCCTGCCGCTCCTCGACACCCCGGTGATCCAGCACGTGGTGGAGGAGGCGCTCGACGTGGAGGGCGTGGACGCGGCCATCATCGTGAACTCGCGTGAAAAGCCGATGCTCGAGGCCTATTTCTCGCCGGCGCCCGCGCTCCAGGACTTCCTCTGCGCCCACGGCAAGGAGTCCCTCACGAAGAAGGTCGAGGAGGCGGGCTCGCTTCCGGTGGCCTTCGTGTACCAGGACGAGCCGCTCGGCCTCGGCCATGCCGTGCTCCAGGCGGCGCCCGAGGTGGGCGACGAGCCCTTCTTCGTGCTCCTCGGCGACTACGTGGTTCCCGCGCACGGCATGAACCCCGCCATGGCCGCCATCTCCGCCGCGCACGGCGGCGCCTCGGTGATCGCCGTGGCACCGGTGGACCCGTCCACCACCGGACGCTGGGGCATCGTCGCGGGCGAGCTCGTGGAGGGCGAGGACTCGAACGCGCCCGGCGCAGTGCTCAAGCTCTCCGGCCTCGTGGAGAAGCCCGCGCCCGAAGAGGCGCCCACCAACCTCGCGATCGTGGGGCGCTACCTGCTCTCTCCGCGCGTGATGGGGCTCCTCGAGGACCAGGGCACCGGCGCGGGTGGCGAGATCCAGCTCACCGACGCCCTCGTGCGCCTGCTCGAGGAGGAGGAGATGTACGCGCTCGTGGTCGACGGACGCGACGGCCTCGACACGGGCACGCCCGCCACCTGGGCCGCGGCGAACGCGCGCATGGCGCTCGCCCACGCCGCCTCGAAGGGGGCGTTCCTCGAGGAACGCCCCCTTCATGGCGCTCGCCCACGCCGCCTCGAAGGGGGCGTTCCTCGAGGAGCTCGGCGATGACGCCGCGCTCATAGCCCTCTAGCTCGGTATTTGTCAGCCCGCTCTGAGAAGGATCCCGCACCCATGGCCTACATCCGCTTCACGAACGACGGCTGGTACTCCCGCTGCGCCCTCGCCGAGGCGAGGGACGTGGCGCTGCGCGTGGCTTCGGCGTGCGCGGAGATCTGGGAACACGACGGTCGCGGAAGTCGCGCCTACGTGGCCTTCGACACACGCGCCGGTTCGGTCGAGATCGCGCGCGCCGTGGCGGGCCAGCTCGGCGCGAAGGGGCTCTCGGTCCTCCTCGCCGAGGCGCCCACGCCCATGCCGGCGCTCAACCTCTCCCTCGCCGAGGATGCGAACGCCGCAGGCGGATTCATGGTGGGTGCGGATCACCGTTCATCCAACTACCTCGGCATTCGCGTGCGCGATACGCGCGGGCACGCGATGGGCGCCGAGGAGGCCGCGCTCGTGGAGCGCATGGTGCCGGCGAAGGTCGAGCCTCGGTGCGGCCACTTCGACCTCGTCGATCTCACGGGCCCCTACCTCGCGCATCTTCGGAGTTCCTTCTCGCTCGAGGAGTCGTGGGACGCCACCCTCTCCGCAGTGGTGGATCCGCTCTTCGGTACGGCGCGAGGCATCGCGCGCGCCTACTTCGCGGGCCTCGGGCTCGCCGTGCGCGAGATCCACGGCGCCGCCATCGGCGACTTCGGCGGCCTCCATCCCGCGGCGATCGAGCCCTGGGTGGACGACTGCGAGCGCGCGGTGCGCGTGGGCGACGCCGACGTGGGCCTCGTCTTCGACGGTCCCTCGAACCGCCTCGCCGTCATCGACGAGCACGGTTCGCTCGTGCCCTCGCCCAAGGTCCACGCGCTCGCCATGGCGCATCTCGTGGAGAATCGCGCGCTCACGGGCCGCGTGGTGGTCCCGAGGACCACGAGCGTGGTGGTGGAGCGCCAGGCGAAGCGCCTCGGACTCGAGCTCGTGCGCGTGGGCGATGAGCGGGCATGGGCGCGCGACGAGGTGAACACCGGCGGCGTCCTCTCCACGACCGACGTGCTCGGCGGCCTCACCGTCCCTGCGTTCGGCGAGAGCCGAGACGCCTTCGTGGTGGCGCTCTGCATGCTCGAGCTCATGTGCCGCGCGGGCCGGCCGCTCTCCCAGCTCGTGGCGGAGCTCGATTCGACACTCGGCACGACGTCCTACGGCCTTCGCGCCGTACCCGTGGACGTGGCCACGAAGGCCATGCTCAAGAACCTGCTGCCCGGCGTGAACCCCGGGCCCGTCCTTGGCAAGACGCCGACGCAGATGAGCCACGCCATGGGCCTCGAGATGCACTTCGACGACGAATCGTGGTTCCTCGTCCGCACCTCCGAATCCGAGCCCCTCGTGCGCATCTTCGCCGAGGCGGCCACGAAGCGGGAGCGCGACGAGCTCCTCGACGCGGCGCAGGACGTGGTGGAGAGGACGACTTCGCGTTGACGCCTTGACCCGCCCGCTCGGCGTGCTATATTGCTCCCCGCGCCTTTGCACGCCACGGTTTTGAAGAACTCGTGAATGCAAATTTCCCGTAAAAAAGTGTTGCATCGGGGAACGAATGGCGCTATTATTGATCTCCGCGCCCAAAAACGCGAACACGCCCGAAAGGGCCTGCGAGCGGGGCGCCGCGAACCTTGAAAACCGGATACTGTGGCTGCTTTGAGCAGCCAAGACAGCAAACCAGCGAATGCTTCGCCAATCTTCAAGATTGGAAGTAAGCCTTTGTTTGATGTCGATTCCTTATTCAAGGAAACTCGAATCTTAAAGGCTGGGGCTGGACTTTCCTTTCAAACATCTCACATTGCACGTCCGAAGGCCTCAGGCCTTCACACGCTTTTTTGAACGGAGAGTTCGATCCTGGCTCAGGATGAACGCTGGCGGCGCGCTTAACACATGCAAGTCGAACGAGAAGCATCACTTC
>CANPVI010000152.1 GCA_947581665.1 uncultured Atopobiaceae bacterium
AATGTGAGGTGTGTCACCCGAGAAAAAGGGCCGGTGAAAGCCGGTTAGCGTGCGAGCGGGAGCCGGGCTCCGGGGACCATAGGCTCGCCCGACTGCGGGCCTGCGGGCCAGTTTCGCCCTCGATAGAATGGGCCTCGTGAAAAACGCGGAGGGGAAATTCATTGCCACGATGGTGGGGTACGGGTGCCTTGGGCTCGTGCTCGCCTTCGTGCCGTTCAGCACGGAAGTCGTGGTGCTCTGCCGCGCGATGATCGGCGCCGCGACGATCCTCCTGCTCATCACGCTGCTCAAGCATCGCATCGATTTCGCCTCGATACGCGACCATTTCCCCATCATGCTCGGATCGGGCGTGTGCCTCGCGCTCAACTGGCTCTGCCTCTTCGCGTCGTATCGCTTGACCACGGTGGCGGTGGGGAGCGTGCTCAACTACCTCGCGCCCATCCTCCTCGTGCTCGCCGCGCCCTTCCTCTTCCACGAGAAGATCTCCTGGAAGAAGGCCGTGTGCATCGCGGTGGCGTTCGTGGGCGTGGCGCTCGTATCCGGCGTGTTCGGCGGCCTCGCGGAGGGCTCGGATCCGCTCGGGGTGGCGCTCGGCATTGCGGCGGCCTTCTGCTTCGCGGGGATCGTGACCTTCAACAAGCACCTCGTAGACGTGGACCCGCTCGACAAGACCCTCGTGCAGCTCTTCCTCGCGGGGATCGTGCTCATCCCCTTCGCGATCATCGTGGGCCCCGCGCCCGAGGTGCCCATCGACGTGCACCCCGCTGTGGGCGTGGCGGCGCTGCTCTTCGCGTGCGTCGTGCTCACGGGCCTCATCTACGTGTGGTACTTCGATGCGATCGCGACGCTCCCCGTGCAGACCGTCGCCGTGCTCGGCTATCTCGAGCCGGTCGTGGCAGTCATCACCTCGGCGCTCATCCTCGGAGAGCCGCTCACCCCCACCGGCCTCGTGGGCTCGGTCCTCGTGATCGGCGCCGCCCTCGCCGGCGAAACATGGGCCCGCACGAGCGGAGACGACGCGTAGGGGCTTCCTGCGGTGCTTACAGGTCTCTCGGCCGTCTGTACGCTTCCAGCTCATGCCTCCCTCCTGCCACGTAGACCTTTCGGTCGCCTTTTCTGCCACGTAGCACTCTCGGCCGCCCTCGAATTTGGCACGGAGGCCTTTCGGCCGCCCCCAAAAGGCGGCGGAGATCGCTGGACGCCATTTCTGAGCTGCAGAAAGGGCGTTTTGTGGCGGCTGAGGACGCTACGTGACCGGTGGGAGGGGCGGCCGAGAGGGCTATGCGGATGAAAAGGCGGCCGAGAGGGCTCCGTGCCACGTGGCGGACGGCGGAGAGCCCTACGTGGGTCAAAGACAGGGAAACTGAAAGGATCGTCAGCGGAGATACTGCAGGCGGTTCCAAGCGTGCTATGGGAAGCCGCAGCGTCGAGCAATCAAAACCGGCCCGATGGACTGGCTTGTTTGAGAGGCATAAGCCGGGTTACAGGCCAGAAAGGCCCGCATGGCCCCGCGCTGCGAGGGGGCCATGCGGGCCTTTTACGGTGCGAGTTTGGGATCAGGCCTCGAGCCCCCAGAGCTTGGCGCCCTCGTCCTGCCAACCGAGCTTCTTCAGCTCGGCGACCTCGTTGGCATCGGTCGTGTAGTGGTGCTCGCCCACCCCGGGGTTATACGGGTTGTAGAGGCGATAGACCGGAGTCGTCTGGAGGTCGTCGGAATAGAGCTTCACGCCCTCGTCCTGCCAGCCGGCGGCCACGAGGTCCTTCACCTCGTTGGCGTCCATCGTGTAGAGGTGCTCGCCGGTGAAGGGGTTGAGCAGGCGCTTCACCGCCGACACCGACTTCGAGGGTGCGGTCCAGCCGATGGTCTCGTCGGTCCAGCCGTCCTCTCCCACGCGCGTGGCCACTTCGTGCTCGTCGGTGGTGAACAGGTGCTCGCCGCTCGCCGGGTTGTAGATGCGACGCACGTCCACGGGCTCGACGATCTCTTCGGTGGTGATGGCGATCGGGTAGTTGTCGACGACATTCGCCGTGTAGAAGATCTCCGACTCGTGGTCCTTGAGGGCGGCGGTGAGCTCCGCCTGCACCTCCTGGAAGGCCGCCTTCACGTCCGCGTCGGTCTGATCGGCCACGTACGCCTTGAGCAGCTCCACCTTCTTGTCGTAGAGGTCCTGGATGCCGAGGTCTTTCCATGCCTTGTCCGCCGTGGCCTTGCGGGTGGCCACGTCGTCTTGCAGGTCGGTCCAGGAGGCGTAGCCGCTGCCCGCGGGCACGCCGAGGAAGCTCTCGCCCTTGTTGATCGTGGCGACGCCCCAGCCCGCCTGGGAGCGCCCTGACGTCGGATCGAGCGTGGCCTGGGCCTTCGCCTGGGATTCGAACGTGTTCTGGACGGTCTCGTAGCGTCCGTCGGCCAGCTTGGTGGTGATGATGACACCGAGCTTCTGGCCGGCCTCCACTTCAAGGGGCGTCTCGAGGTCCACGCGGTGGTAGCCGCCATAGCGATAGGCTTCGTCGGCCTTCCACACGAGCTCGCCATCGCTCGGGTTCGTGGCGCCGTCGTTCATCGCGTAGATCTCGTAGTGCACGGAGGTGTTCGCGCTGTGGGTCTGGCTCGAGACGGTGCGCACGAGCGAGTGCGCGTTGATCTCGTAGACGTTGGCCATCGCGACGGGAGTCGAGGAGATCATGCTCGTGGGATCGGCCGGGAGGAAGCTGTGGCGATAGGTGTAGACGAGGTGCGGGACACTGTCGAGGCTGTGATCGACGTCGGTGTCCTTCTCGGTGACGAAGTCGAACGCCTCGAGCGCGTCGATGGACTTGTCCTTGTAGGAGAGCCAGAAGTACCCGCTGCCGCGGATGCCCCAGTTGAAGTTGTTGCCGGGGCCGCCATCCACCGACCCCCAGCTGTTCTTCACGAGGAACGCGCCATCGATATCGGGCTGGTGATCCTTGTTGAAGTTCTCCTTGGAGTAGGTGTCGTCGTAGCCGACGATGCAGACCGTGTGGTTGTGGCCACCGGTCTTACCCGGGCCCTCCTTGGGGTTCTCGTAGGTGTACTGGGCCCAGGTGTCGGTGTTCAGGAAGCTCGTGGTGGCGGGAACGCCCGGCAGCGACATGTCGGCGTAGTAGCTGAGCGCCACGCCACGGCCCGCCACGAGCTGCTCCTTGATCGCGTTGACCCCGTCCACGTTGTACACGTAGCGCGAGATGCCCGGCTCGTCGGTGGGCTCCCACGAGGCCGGCGAGGGGAGGTAGTAGGACTCCTCGAGATCGGCGTTGGCCACGTAGCGCAGCTCGCTCGGAACGCTCCAGTCGCCCATCGGGTCAAAGTACGACATGCCGTTGCCCTCGACGACCTTCCCGTCGGCGTCGCGATACTCGAGCGAGGGGTCGACGGATTCGTCGACCGGCCCCATCTTCATGGAGTAGGCGGTCGTGGCGAAGTCCATGTTGCCGCCGGTGTCGAGCAGGCTGCCGCTTGGCACCAGGGGGTTCGTCCGATAGTCGAGGTTCGTGTGGATGCCCTCGTTCGCCTGCACGTCGTCGGCGGGAAGCGGCGAGACGCTGAAGAAGGCGAGGTGCTTCTCGGAGAGGTTCAGGCCGTTGGGACGCGCATCGGTGACGGTGGATTCGTAGGTGCGGCCGAGCTCTGAGAGGAGGGAGCTCTCCGCGGCGGCGCTGGAGCCGAACGACCAGCAGGCGCCCCAGGGGTTCTGGTTCTTCACCGGGGTCACGAAACTGCCGGTGACGCCGCCTACCGTGGCGTCGCGCAAGTCGAACTCCGTGGGGAGGGCGCTCGCGCTTTCCGCGCGGGCGGTGTCGCCCGGCTTCTGCGTGGAGCTCGCGCTCGTGTAGTCGCTTCCGGGAAGGAGCTCGATGCTGCCATCGGCGTTGAGCTGGAGAATCGTGTGCGCGTCATCAGCCGAGGCGGGGGCGGGCGTGGACGCTTGCTCGGGCGCGGGCTCGGCCTCGGCCGTCTGGGGCAGCGCGCCGAAGAGGCCCAGGGAGAGCGCGAGGCCGCCTGCGAGCGCCGCGGATGCGAGCGCCACCTTGCCCTTCACGCGAGCCCTTTTGCCATCGGTGGGGGTTTCGAAAATGGGATGGTTCATGGGTGTCTTGCGCACCATTCCTCCGAACAGGTAGATCGTGTTGCTGACGTTCTTGCGGCATTCTACACAGCGATTTCAACGAGAATTGGAAGGCGAGGGACTCCACCACCCCTCCAAACGCCCAGCCCTTACGCCGCGAGCACGCGTTTTCAGTGCGCCTCACCTCGTTTCGGCCGTGGCCCCACCCGAATCTTTGGGCCGAGGACCCACCTGAATCTTTGGGCCGAGGACCCACCTGAATCTTTGGGCCGAGGACCCACCTGAATCTTTGGGCCGAGGAC
>CANPVI010000153.1 GCA_947581665.1 uncultured Atopobiaceae bacterium
TGAAGGGCCGAACCACGCAACGAGGAACCAAAAAAGCGACTTTTTCAATGGATATGGCTTGATAACGCAGTTCTTGAACCCTTCTCCTGTGATGAGACGGGTTATGAGCACGCCGATGGCGGGAGCGAACATGGCCGCTGCAATCGCCGCAGTCTGGATCAAACCTGAACCCCCGATAGACGAAAGATCGCCCTCGACAATCGGATAAACGACTGCGAACTCATAGATCCAGGTGAGAGAGAACGTCACGGCCACGAATGTCATAGCTCTATGCGAAGCAAGCAAGGTGTGGAATCGACTCATCGACGATCACCGTCCACATTCCATACCAAGCAATTGCCGATCTTTGTAGGGCGTGAGTTCGGAACATAGATCTCCAGGCAATAGCTCTTCTTTCCGCAAGCAGGGCAGGTAAGCTTGCGCATCGATGGCGTATGGCGACCGAATAAGTTATCCTTCAGCGGCGGTCTGAAGACGGTCTGGTCTTCAGGGCACACGTATGCTGTGTGCGTGATGTAATAACGGCTAATGGGAACACCCAGCACTAAAGCCAGCGCAACGCCAATGGCGAACGGCCACCAGCACCCTGCGATGATGCCGTAAACGAGCGGGACGATCCATGCCGCATCCATCACAAGCCCCACGAGGGACATCGCTATGCGCATGTTCCTCAGCTTCTTTCTGCTGTCCATGATGTCGGCTATGACGACGAAGGTCTTTGAGGTCAGGGAATTGAAATGGGCGATGCTTTGCCGAAGCTCGTTCATCTTCATGAGAGCAGCTTGGTCTTCCTCGATCCTTCTCTCCAGTTCCTTTTTCTGATTGTCAAGAAGGAATCGAAGGGTCGAGCCAGTATCGGGCTCATTCAGCAGCGCCGAGATGTCCTTGAGCGAGAATCCCAGCTCCTTAAGAAAGCAGATAACGCGCAGGCGCTCAAGGTCGTCATCCGAATAGACACGACGGCCGCCCTCGGTGAGATCGCTCGGCTTAAGCAGATCCTTCGAGTCGTAGAATTGCACGGTTCGCACCGTGACGTTGCAGAGCTTGGCAAGCTCGCCTGTGGTGTATTGGGTCATAGCCACACCTCCTTCCATGGCCCATCTAACAACATGACCCTACGTCACGAACAATACCTGACGTGGGGTGATTTTTCCAACAAGGACACTATCCTATGAGATTAATGATGAAAGGCTGGATTCTTTTCCTGTCTACGCAGATGAAATCCTCTTGACCCTTACGCTGCGTCATAGTGCAGACTTGATGGCGGAGGTGCTATGAGTAAGCAAGTTTACGCAGTGAAAGAGCTCGCCGACCTCTCGGGTGTGAGCGTACGCACACTGCATTACTACGACAAGATCGGCCTGCTTGTTCCCGATCGTGACAGGTCCGGCTACCGCGTTTATGGCCAAGAGCAGGTGGCAAAACTGCAATCCATACTTGCGATGCGGGCCTGTGCACTGCCTCTCAATGAGATCAAGGTGCTGCTCAGCTCAGCGGACTTCGACGGTAAACGTGCACTCATGGCTCACCTTCAACGCTTGCAAGCTCAGCGAAACGACATTGACGAGGCGATGCGACGCACGCGGGGCGCGCTCAGCCTCATGGAAGGAATGGAAACTATGAACGACGCAGAGAAATTTGAGGAGCTCAAGAAACAGAGCATAGAAACCTTTGAAGCCACCTACGGCGAAGAAGCGCGCGAACTTTACGACAATGAGGCCATCGACGGGGCCAACGAGAAGTTCTTGGCTATGAGCGAAGATGCTTGGAACGCCAAGGAATTGCTTGAAAAGACGATCATCGCTCAGATCAAAGTAGCTAAGGCGATTAAAGATCCCACAAGTACTGCCGCACAAGAACTAGCTGAGATGCACGCCGCTTGGATTCAAATGCATTGGGCCGACGGCACCTATTCAGTGGAAGCCCATAAGGCTCTAGCCCAAGGCTACCTTGCCGACGATCGCTTTAAGGCTTATTACGATAGCGCTGCAGGGGAGGGTGCAACAGAGTTTCTCGTTAAGGCGCTGCTCGCCAATCTCTAAGACGTTGCTTGCCATCCTTTAAGGTCTTGCTTGTCAACCTTTAGCAACTAGAGCTCATGATCACTTGCAGTGCTCTTTGAGATTGTCCAAGATAAGTAGGTTTGAGAGGGACTTCATGCATCATACTTTGCATATCAGTTACAAGTCTTTGTAAGGGAATTAATATGGCGTTTGATTTCAAGAAAGAATACAAAGAATTCTATATGCCGAAGAATAAGCCTGAGATCGTGAATGTCCCTCCGGCAAACTATATCGCAGTCAAGGGTAAAGGCGACCCAAACGAAACCGGTGGTGCGTATCAGCAAGCGATGAGCATATTGTATTCGGTCGCATATACCTTGAAGATGAGCTACAAAACGGATTACAAGATCGACGGCTTTTTCGAGTATGTCGTACCGCCTTTAGAAGGCTTTTGGTGGCAAGAGGGTACGGACGGCGTGAACTTTACCGACAAGTCCGCTTTCCATTGGATATCCGTCATTCGTTTACCTGATTTCGTCACGAAGAAAGACTTTGAGTGGGCGGTCGAAACAGCAACCAAAAAGAAGAAGCTTGATTGCTCATCGGCGGAGTTTTTGAACATCGATGAAGGCCTGTGTGTTCAGATGATGCACCTGGGCCCGTTTGATGATGAGCCGGCCAGCATCGCTTTAATGGATGAGTATTTAGCGGAAAACGGATACATCAACGACCTCTCATCCACGAGATTGCATCACGAAATTTATATGTCCGATGCGAGAAGGGTCGCTCCCGAAAAATGGAAGACAGTTATCCGGCATCCTATCAAGGAGCGCGAATAAGATTTTGCCGGGTCAGAAGGATGATCCTCTATTGAAACCAGACTATGAAATACGATTCATGAGACCGGAGGAGTATCCGCTTCTGGAGGATTTCCTTTACGAGGCCATCTTCGTGCCGTCGGATTATAAGGGAGCAGTGCCGCGATCGATCATTTATGACGATCCACTGTGCAGGGCTGCTTTCGAAGGTTTCGGCACAAGAGAAGATGACATTGCCCTTGCGGCCACGATTAATGACAAGCCAATTGGCGCATGCTGGGTGCGCACCACCAACGAATACGGACACATCGACGAGGAAACCCCTTCGTTTTCTATCGCGCTCTACAAGGCTTATCGCGGAAACGGCATCGGGACCGCTCTTATGCAAACAATGCTGGATGAGCTGCGAGACAAAGGTTTTAGGCAAGCGTCTTTGTCCGTGCAGAAAGAGAATCCGGCGGTGAGGTTCTATGAGCGACTCGGATTCGAGATCATCGGCGACGGTGCGGACGAAACCGAGTGGTTGATGTTGAAGAAGCTCTCATCGTAGAAGTGGCAGGGTTTGCGATCATGGCTGCCATCACGATCGTTCGTATGACGTGGCTTGCCGATGCGCCGGTCTGAACGCCGTTTCGAGTCACTCGATCTGCAATCATGAGCTTTTTCTTGTCAGGAGTATTCCACCAAGAGTTCCAAGCAAGATGATGGGTGCTATTCGAACGAAGACCCACTCAAACGCATGATAGAGTGTGCCGGCGACGGCTATTTCTGGGTCGGAGAAATCCCATCCCAAATAGGGGCTGTTTAACGCAAGCAAGATTGCAAAGATAATTACAACGCCTGCAGCCAAAAGCGCGAAAAACCAGGTGAGCGCTGAACGTGTGAAGGCTCTTCGATGGGCGAGTTGAAGGTTAATGACCTCCAGCTTCTTGGAAATCGCGTGTATATCATCGGTCTCCGGAAGAGCGACCGTTTCGTCCAACAAAACGCTTACAGGCGTATCGAGTGCCTCGGACAGCGAAATGAGCAGATCAGAATCAGGCACCGACAGCCCCCGCTCCCACTTGGAGACTGTCTGCCTCACCACATTGAGCTTTATTGCGAGCTCCTCTTGGGAAAGCCCCATCGCCTTGCGGTATCGTTTGATGTTTTCGCTTAACATGGAGAACCCTCTTTCGTCTATGCCGCTTTTATCACGTTGTACTCGAACAAGCCTGTTGCAGCAAGCAATGCAACGTAACAAGGCGCAATGAGGGACTCTCAGTGTTATCGCAACACTTGCGTGTCGATGAATTCCTGAATGAGATCGTTTACCTTATCGGGCGCATCGGTATTTGAATTGTGACCGGCTCCTTCGATCCATACGAGCGGGATGCCGGTGTTTTTATGCCATGCCTTGTTGTAGCGGATGCATGAGCCCGCATGGTCCTTCTCGCCGCAGATGAGAAGCGCGGGACAGGGGATTTCGTAGGGCAAGTCCATCTCGATCGCCTCGGCGAGGATGCGATATCAATGACCGGCAA
>CANPVI010000154.1 GCA_947581665.1 uncultured Atopobiaceae bacterium
CCCGTCATCGCCGGAGAGGGCCTCGCGCGCGCCCACGAGCGAGGTGAGGAGCTCGTCGGCGTGCTCGGCCACCCGCAGGCGCTCGCGCAGCTCGTCGATCTCGCCTTCTCTGGGCGCCACGGCGTCGATGCGCGAGAGCACGAATCTCGCCTCGTCGAGCGCCTCGTGGGAGGCCCGGACGAGCGACTTCACCCGCGCGAGCTCGCGCTGCGCGGCCCTCGCCTCGCCGAACGCCTTCGCCCAGACGGCCCTCGGCGCCTCGAGGGCCGCGGGATCGAAGTCGTCCACGAGCGCGAGGTGGTTCGCGGGCGAAAGCAGGCGCTGATGCTCGTGCTGGCCGCAGAGGTCGATGGTCGATCCGAGCCCTTGGGCGAGTTCGGCCACGGTCGCCATCTCGCCGTCGATCGCCACGCGCCCGCGACCGGCGGCGCTGAGCGAGCGCACCACCACGTGGCCGTCCTCTGAGCCGTCGTCGATGAAGATGCGCCCGGATACCTCGAGCGCATCGGCCCCATCGCGCACCTGCGTCGCGGCACCGCGCTCTCCCGCGAGGAGCTTCAATCCCTCGACGAGGGCGGTCTTGCCACTTCCCGTCTCACCCGTGATGACGCTCAGATGCGCGCCGGGCGCGAGCCGCGCGTGCGCGATGAGCGCAAGGTTCCTCACGGAAAGCTCGTCGATCATCTCCGCGCTTCGCCCCTCGCGCCGGTCGTGCCGTAGAAGACGCGGGAAACCGATTGGTAGAACTCGCCGGTGTCCTCGGAGAGCAGGATGATGTCGCCCGAGCCTCGCCTGACGACGATGCGCGACGCCTGGGCGCCCTCCGCGGCGAGGCGCCCGTCGAGGAACACGAGCCGCTCCACGGGGCGCTCGGGCGAGAGCGCGATCTCCACCACGTCGGACGCGGCGGTGAGGAAGGCGCGCGCGAGGATGGTGTGCGGCGCGATGGGCACGCAGACCATGCCCGTGAAGCTCGGGGTCACGATGGGACCGCCTGCGGAGAGCGCGTAGCCCGTGCTCCCCGTGGCTGTGGCCACCACGAAGCCATCCGCGCGCAGGCGGTCGATGGGCTCGCCGGAGACGGCGATGTCGAACTCGACGATGTCGCCCATGGCGCCACGGGAAAGCGCCATCTCGTTCAGGCAGAAGAGATCGAAGAGCGGGCCGGAATCCTCGAAGTAGACATCCACCGAGAGGGTCGCGCGACGCGACGCGTGGAGCTCGCCCGCAAGGGCGCTGCCCACCGATTCGCGCAGGTGCGAGGAATCGGCACCCGTCAAAAATCCGAGGTGGCCGTAGGAGAGCCCGAGGATCGGCACCTCGGAGCATCCCACGATGGATGCGGCGCGAAGGAGCGTGCCGTCGCCGCCGAGCGAGACGACGAGGTTGAAATCTTGCGCAGGTGGAAGGCCCTTCTCCCCGCGCGAGAGCTCGGGGGCCACGAACACCTCCACGCCTTCCGATTGGAGCCAGCGGGAGAGCTCGCGGGTGCCCTCCACCGCGTCGGCGCGCGAGCGATTGGGAACGAGAAGGACCCTCACCCCACGCTCACCTCCCCGAGCTCCGAAGCCGTCATGCGTATGCTACTCCCTCGCGCGCGCGTGTCCGGAAGGCGCATCGAGCACCGGAGCGCGGAACGTGCCCGAAAGCCCCTCAGGCGCATCGCCGCGCCAGGAGGAGGTATTCCTGGTTTCCCTTGGCGCCCTTCACCGGCGAGGGCACCACCTCCTCGACGTTCAGGCCGTGCTCGGCAAAGGCAGCGCTCGCGTGCCTCACCGCCTCGGCGCGCACCCCCTCCTCGCGCACGATGCCGCCCTCCCCCACTTCCTCGGGCGCCGCTTCGAACTGCGGCTTCACGAGGCAGAGCAAGAACCCACCGGGCGCGAGGAGGTAGGCCACGAGGCCCGCGAAACTCGAGGCGGAGGCGAAGGACACGTCCATCACCACGAGGTCGTAGGCGCCCTTGCGCGAAGGATCGCGCGCGAGGGCTCGCGCGTTCGTGCGCTCGAGGAGCTCTATGCGGGGATCGTCGCGCAACGCCCACGCGAACTGCCCGTAGGCCACGTCCACCGCGCTGACCCGCGCCGCCCCCGCCTTGAGGAGGCAATCGGTGAAGCCACCCGTGGAGGCACCGATGTCGACGCACGTGAACCCCGTCACGTCCAAGTGGAACGCCGCGAGCGCGCCCTCGAGCTTGAGGCCGCCTCGCGAGACGTAGGGCTTGGATGCGCGCACGTGGAGCGGTGCGCCTTCTTGCACCCGCTGCCCGGGGGATCGATAGCGCTCGGAGACTCCGGAAACCTCGCCCGCGAGGATCATGCGGCATGCCGCGTCCGCGCTCGGCGCGAGGCCTTGGCGCACCAGCTCTTCATCGAGGCGCACCACGGGGCTATGAGGCGTCGCCGGGGATTTCGATGCTGCTTACCTCGGTTTCTCCTGAAGTCTCGACCTCCACTTGAGTCTCTCCCTCAACCATGGCTTCAGGCTCTTCGCTGCCCTTTGCCTCGGCGAGCGCCTGACGCTCCGCGGCAGTGAACGTGGGGTCCTCGACGATGTCCGTGGCGCGCAGCCCGAGGGATATCCCCTCCTCGAGGAGGTCGAGCGACTGCTCGATGGTGATGTCCTTCGCCTTCACGTCCGAGACGATGGCGGACAGGCGATCCATGAGCTCGTCGAAGTCGGTGTAGGTGGAGGCATCGCGCGTCTCTGCCATCAGTCCTCGCTCTCGCCTGGCTCGTCCGAATCGATCGCGCTCGCCGCGTCGTCCTCGCCCACCGGCAACGTCTCGCTGCGTGCCACCGCGCCGAGGATCCCGTTTACGAATCGATGGGAATCCTCGCCACCGAGCGCCTTTGCGAGGCGCACCGCCTCGTCCGCGCACACCGCCGTGTCCACCTCGTCCTCGAAGAGGAGCTCGTAGAGGGCCACGCGGAGCAGGTTCTTGTCCACCGGGGTGATCCTCGAGAAATCCCATCCTATCGAGTGCTCGGCGATGGCCGAATCGAGCGCTTCGCGATGGGCCTCCACGCCGAGGGCGAGCTCGCGCGCGTAGGTGCGCACGGGCCCCGTCGTGACGAGGTTCTCCTTGCCCGCCTCGTCGCTCACGAGGTAGGTGTCGGCAAGCACCGCCGAAACGCTGCGCCGGGCGGCCTCCGCTTGGAAGAGCACCTGCAGCGCCTGGAGGCGGTCGAGGGATCGACCGTGGAAAGCGGGCACCGCCCTTAGGCCTTGGGGAAGACGAGCTCGTCGATGGCCACGTTCACCGCGCCCACCTCGATGCCCGCCTGGCTTTGGAGGATCTCGGCGACGTCATCGCGCACCTGTTGGGCGAGCTGGGTGAAGGGATAGCCGAAGAAGACGGCGATGGGCAGGGTGACCTCGAGCTTCCCGTCCACGACCTCGGCCGTGACCGTGTCCTTCTCCACCGTCGGCTTCGAGGTGATGATGGAGAGGAGGTTCGTGGCCACGTTGTGGCCGTTCACGTAGGCGACACCCTCCACGCGCTCGGCGGCGGTGGTGACGAGGGTGGCGATCACATTCGTGGAGATCGTGACGCCCGAGACGGTGACCGAATCGCTCATGGCAATCCTTCCCTTGGAACCTAGCGATGTCTATACCCGAGAGACGAACTTGCCATCGCGCGTATCGACCTTGATGCGCTCGCCCACGTTGAGGTAGAGCGGCACCTGCACCACCGCGCCGGTGGAGATGGTGGCCGGCTTCGTGCCGCCGGAGACGGTATCGCCCTTGAGGCCGGGATCGGTCTCGGTGACCTCGGCTTCGATGAACATCGGGGGCGTGACGCCGATGATCTGGTCGTCGGCGTATTGGATTTGCACGACGTCGTTCTCGAGCAGCCACTTCGCGTTGTCGCCGATGTAGTCCGCCGAGAGCGGGAGCTGCTCGTAGGTCTCGTTGTCCATGAAGTAATAGTCTTGGCCGTCGTTGTAGAGGTATTGGTACTCACGGGTCGTGAGGTTCACGCTCTCGAACTTCGTGCCGGCGTTCACCGTGTAGTCCACCACACGGCCGCTCTGGAGGTCGCGCACCTTGTAGCGCACGAACGCGCCACCCTTGCCGGGCTTCACGTGCTGGAACTCGACGAGCACCGCGGGCTTGTCCTTGATGAGGAGGCCCATGCCGTTTCGGAAATCTGCGGTGGAGATGGTGGCCACAATCTGTCCTTTCGAAGAGCCGGCGCAGGCGACAAGAACGCCCGGCGCCGACCGGGGATTCCCTTGCGTTCGTGAAGAGTATAGGGCACGGGCACTCGCCGAGAGCGCCCGAGCGTGGGCTAGGCGTCGAGCATGGTGGGCTTGATGCGCACGCCCTTGCGCGCCTCA
>CANPVI010000155.1 GCA_947581665.1 uncultured Atopobiaceae bacterium
TGGCGCCTCAGGTGGTTTGACCCGCGCACGGGAGAGTTCGGCCAGCCCGTGGACGCTACCATCGAGGGCGCGTGGACACTCCCGGAAAAGCCGAGCATCGAGGACTGGCTCCTCGTGTCCAAGAAAGCGTGAGGCACCATGGCTGAGACCGAGAACCCCTTCGTGCCCGAGGGCCTCGTCCCCGAGAAAGACGACAACGCGAAGCCCAAGGGTCCCGTGAGGCGCGCGGCCGAGGCGGTGCTCGACTTCTTCACGGGCTCGATGATACAGCTCATCCCGCTCATCATGGCGGGCGGCCTCTTCCGCTCGTTCGCGGTGGTGCTCGGGCCGGACCTCTTGAACCTCATCAGCCAGGAGAGCCCCACCTACCTTTTCTTCAACGACATCCTCTTCGACGCGTGCTTCTACTTCATCCCCATCTACCTCGGCTTCGTCTCGGCGAGGAAGATCGGCGCCACGCCGGTCTTGGGGGCACTCATGGGCGGCATCCTCATCTCGCCCGACATCGTGGCCGCGGCGAGCGAGGGTGGCAGCGGCATCATCAGCGTCTACGGCTTCGAGATCGCCGCCGCGAACTACAGCCAGTCGGTGCTGCCGATCATGCTCGCCGTGCCGCTCATCTACGTCGTCGAGAGGTGGATCAAGGGCTGGATGCCGGACGCGCTCTCGACGATCTTCACGCCGTTTCTGACGATGGTCGTCAGCGTGCCGATCGTGCTCATCATCCTCGCCCCGCTCGGCAACCTCATTGGAGGCGCCATCGGAGAGGCGCTCTTCGCGCTTGCGGACCTCGGCGGCTTCGCGATCCTCATCTTCATGGCGGTGCTCGGCGCATTCTGGCAGCTCTTCGTCATCGCGCAGATCCACATGCCGATCATCCTGCTCGCGCAGGTGCAGATCATCCAGGTGGGCTACGACCCCTACATCTTCGTGGCGGCGAACTGCTGCTCGTTCGCCGTGTGGGGCTGCGCGCTCGGGGCGTTTTTGCGCCTTCGCGACAAGGACCAGAAGGCGCAGTCGCTCGGCTACCTCGTGGCCGCGATCGTGGGCGGGGTGACGGAGCCCACGCTCTTCGGCATCAACATGCGCTATCGCCGCACGTTCCTCGGCATGTTCGTGGGCGGCGCCGTGAGCTCCGTGGTGGCATGCCTCCTCGGCGTGACGTACTACATCGCGGGCGGCGGCTCGAATTTCCTCGTCTTTCTGAACTACCTCCCCGGCGGCCTCATGAACGTGGCCTTCGGCGTGGGCACGGCCGTGCTCGCCGTCGTGGTGAGCGCGGTCGTCACGTACCTCTTCGGCTTCACCTCACGCGAGCTCGAGACGACCGAGGCCGAGGCCGAGGCTGACGCCGTCGTGCCGGGGGCGATGGATTTCTAGGTCAGAGTATTGCGCCGCGTGACCAGTTTCTCGGTGCGATACCGCACCGAAAAAGTGGTCACGCGGCGCAAAGGGAGGGTACGCAACGAAAAAGTGGTCACGCGGCGTAAAACACTTGGCAGCTACGCCACCGTCACCACGATGCGCGCGTACGCGCACATGAAGCCGTCCTCGTGGGCCGGCTCGTCGCTTGCGCGGCAGATGACGTGGATCGTGGAGCCCGCGGGGGCGTCGGCGGGGATGGTGAGCTCGGCTGAGGGGCCCTGCGCCGCGAGGTCGATCGACTTTCCGTACGTGCCGGCCTCGGGGTAGTCGAACCACGTGATCGCGAGCTCGTCGCCGTCGGGGTCCTCCGCCTTTGCGGTGAGCGTGAGCGTCTCGCCCGGCGCGGCGGTGAGGTCGAGGCCCTCCTCGATCTCGAGCACGGGGCGGTGGTTCGCCTTGCCAAAGTCGCTCGTCACGCACCACTCGGCGCGCCCCGCGAACTCGTTCATCCAGTCGCCCACCCAGCGGCTGAACTGGTACGCCCCGGGCTTCACCGTGGGGTGCCCGCCGTCCTCGGCGTTCATCCAGTAGTCCGCCTCGGGGTTGAACTCGTTGTCCGGCTTGCGCATGAAGCGGCCGCCCCAGCCGCCCCAGGACGGGTCCTCAGTGGAGCGGAGGCCGACGTCGATGAGGTGGAGGAAGGAAGGCGAATCGCCCTCGCTGATCATGTCGTACCGCTCGCGATCCTCCTTGCCCCACCAGTTGCCGCCGAGGAGCTCGGGGTTGCTCCCGAACTGCGAGCGCGGCTCCTCGCCGGGGTAGACGTGGCCGTCCGCCCAGGTGTGGTACTTCGCGAGGAGCGGGCCTTTGGTGAGCAGCTGCTCGTGCAGCCAGGGGCCGCGGAAGACGTGGAGCGCCTCGGGCGGGTCAAGCCGCTCGTTGAACATGAAGGCGATGCCCATGATGTTCGTGCAGTGGAGCATCGGGAGGTCGGGCCAGGCGCCGGCGATGTAGTCCTTGTAGGTGTCGTCCTGCGTGACGATCATGTAGATGATGGCCTTCGAGCACACCTGCTCGTAGATCTCCCGCCAGCGCTCCGTGCCCTTGAACTCCTCCTCGATGGACATGAGCGCGCGGCCGATCGTGTTCGTGCCGCCGCCCGCGAGGAGCCAGACGGGGCGCGGGTCGTCCTTGAAGATCGCCTCGCGGATGAGCTCGGAGCCCATGCTCGGCTCGTCCATGTCGTTCATCGTCTTCACGTTGCCCACGGCGAGCACCTCGCGAAGCGCGTCGGGGGTGGGGTAGTCCGGATCGTGTTTGACGAGGTTCGGATAGACCTCGGCGTAGGCGTCCACGTCCTCCCACATCCACACGGGGTCCGCCCAGCGCTTGGGCTCGACGCCCTTCTCTGGATCGCCCGCGAAGTGGAAGCACGAGCTCGAGGAGACGATGCCCTCGATGTCGATGTCGTTCGCGTAGAGCAAAAGGTGCACGAACGAGTTCATGTCGTCGCATTCGCCGTCGTTCGTGAAGATCGCGCGAGCCTTGAGCTTTGCCATGCGTGCCTCCTGGAAGCGGGTGGGGGTTGGGCGATACGCCATGCCTATTCTTGAATCGATGGCTCCGTACCTGCGGGTTCCCCACGTTTAGTAAACGCTTGAGCGCCGCAGGATGGGGCCCTTAGCGATCAACGACGATCCAGCGACCAGCGCGCCTGGAGCCCTCGCGACGAAGAAGCCCGTCGTTGCGAAGCGTGGTGACGAGTCGCTCGGCGGTGCGCTGCGATGTGCCGAGTACGCGCGTGAGTTCGGCGATGGTGCCGTCCTCATGCTCGGCGAAATAGCGGAGCGCCTCGGCTGCTCGTTTGCGGCGCGACACAGGCTCGCGGGTAACGATGCGTGACTGCGTGGAAGGGTTCTCGTCATCGCGCGTGACCTCATTCGCAAACGGCATGAGTGCATCGCGGATGGCCGTGAGCATAAATTCGACGAAAGCCTCATCCGAGCCAGTTTGCCCTGCTTGGGCGAGCGCGTCGTAATAGGCCTTCTGACGGTCGAGGATGAGCGTCTCCACGGGAAGCCACTGCAACACGCTTCGCCAGCTCATGAGGATGACCGTTTGCCAAAGACGGCCGATGCGCCCGTTGCCGTCGGAGAAGGGGTGGATGAGCTCGAGCTCGCAATGGAAGAGGCAAGAGGCGACGAGTGGATGCACCGCGGTTTCGCGGAGCCAAGAGAAGAGACCTTGCATGACTTCTGGCAAAACGCGCGCGAGCGCACCCATGTGGATGACCTCGTCGCCATCGAAGATGCCGACGTTGCCGCTTCGGAGCTGGCCGGCATCGGATAGGATCCCTCGCATCATGATGTGGTGCGCGCGGAGGAGGTCGTCTTCGTTCATAGGGTCGTACGAGCCGATTTGTCGATAGGCCTCCTCAGCGTTCTGCGCGGCGAGGATGTCTTCGGCAGGTCCGAGCACGCGCCTGCCGTCGAGGAGGGCAGTGACTTGCTGCGTGGTAAGCCGATTTCCCTCAATCATGAGCGACGAATGAATGGTAGAGATGCGAAGTTCTCCGTGAAGGCGCACGCTCGTGGCGATTGGCGCTGATGATGGAAGCTGGCCGATGAGCTCGCCGATTTCGATGCAGAGTTGCCCAATGGCGGGCGTAGGCGTGTAAAGTGGCTGGTATGGCATAGTGTGCGCCTCATGCGTGCGATGGCGAGGAGCTGGCTCTCCGCTTCGGGATAGCACACCAGGACCATCCGTCGGGCAATCCTTTCGTTGGATCCGTTTTTACCGCCATTATACCGCCACATTACCGTCATTCCGCTCAAAATGGCGGTAAAGTGGCGGTAATCGTCCATGAGGCCCATTCGAAGAGCGGAGAGTGGCAGAGCACGATCCGCAAGCTCCGAGCTGTACCGCATGATGCGATC
>CANPVI010000156.1 GCA_947581665.1 uncultured Atopobiaceae bacterium
GGACAACATCCAGATCTTCGGCCTCACGGTCGACGAGGTGGAGGCCATCAAGCGCGAGGGCCACTACTTCTCCTGGGATCTCTACAACCAGGACAAGGATCGCCTCGGCCGCGTGGTGGACGAGCTCGTGGACGGCACGTTCGCGCGGCTGTCCGGCAACTTCAACATGATCTTCGACAACCTGATGCACCAAAATGACGTCGACTTCGTGTTGAAGGACTTCCGCCCCTACGTGGAGGCATGGGAGGAGCTCGGCGAGATCTACCAGGATCGCGCGCGTTGGAACCGCATGGCGCTCGCCAACGTGGCCAACTCCGGCTACTTCTCCTCGGACCGCACGATCCGCGAATACGCGGACGAGATCTGGCACGTGTAGCGAACGCGCCTGAACTTCGGGATTCATGGTCCCAAGCACCGGGACCTTTGGCTTAGAGGCACGAGCGGAAGGGGTGTGCATGAGTCAAAAGGAGTGCGTGGCGATGCTGCTCGCCGGCGGCCAGGGCTCTCGTCTGATGGCGCTCACGAAGGCCATCGCGAAGCCGGCGGTGTCGTTCGGGGGCAAGTACCGCATCATCGATTTCGCGTTGTCCAACTGCGCGAACTCCGAGATCAACACGGTTGGGGTGTTGACGCAATATCGCCCCTACGCGCTGCACAGCTACGTGGGCAACGGCGCGGCGTGGAACCTCGACGATCCCGACGGCGGCATCAGCATGCTGCCGCCCTACGCCACCGAGAGCGGCGGCAACTGGTACGCCGGCACGGCCGACGCCATCTACCAGAACATCTGGTACCTCGAGGGCCAAGACCCGAAGTACGTGGTCATCCTCTCCGGCGACCACCTCTACTCCATGGACTACCGCAAGATGCTCGCCGAGCACATCGAGCACCACGCCGACCTCACGGTCTCCGTCATGCAGGTGCCCTGGGAGGAGGCTCCGCGCTTCGGCATCCTCACGGCCGATGAGAACGGCCAGATCTCCAAGTTCACGGAGAAGCCGGCCGAGCCCGATTCCAACCTCGCCTCCATGGGCATCTACATCTTCACGTGCGACGTGCTGATCAAAGCCCTCAAGGAGGACGCGGAGGACCCCGACTCCGAGCACGACTTCGGCAACAACATCATCCCGAAGATGCTCGCCGAGGGCCGGCGCCTCTTCGTGTACGAGTTCTCCGGCTTCTGGAAGGACGTGGGCACCATCGCGTCCTACATGGAGACGAACATGCAGCTCCTGGGCGAGGAGCCCGAGTTCAACCTCTACTCCAAGAGCTTCCCCATCATGACGAACGCCCCCACGCGCCCCGCCTCGCTCTTCGGCAAGGAGGCCAAGGTGGACGATTCGATCGTGGGCAACGGCTGTCGCATCTTCGGCCACGTGGAGCACTCCGTGATCTCTACGGACGCGCGGGTGGGCGCCCATGCGCACGTGAAGGATTCGATCCTCCTCCCCGGCGCCCGCGTGATGGACGGCGCGTGCGTGGTGAACGCCATCCTCGGCGAGAACGCCGTGGTGGAGGAGGGCGCGGTTTTCGGATCGGCCGATGAGGACACGGCGGTGGTCGGAAACGACGCCGTGGTGAAGAAGGGGGATGAGTAGCATGGAGCGAGCCTGCGGCATCATTACCTGCAACTATTCAGTCAACCACCCCTCCGCGCTCACGGCCAACAGGCCGCCCGCGTCCGTGCCCATCGCCGGGCGCTTCCGCATGGTGGACTTCGCGCTCTCCGCGATGGTGAACTCCGGCATGCGCAACGTCGGCCTCATCATGCCGACGAACTACCGCTCGCTGATCGACCACGTGGGCAGCGGCAAGGACTGGTCGCTCGACCGCAAGCACGGCGGCCTCTTCCTGCTCCCCGGCTCGGCATTCGGCTCCCAGCGCACCGGCGCGCGCTTCCTCATCCGCGACCTCGAGCAGAACATCCAGTTCATCGAGCGCTCGGATAAGCCGTTCGTCATCCTCTCCTCCGCGAGCTGCATCTTCAACATCGACCTCGTGGAGCTCGTGGACGCCCACATCGCCTCCGGCGCCGACATCACCGTCGTGTGCAAGCGCATCGACCACGAGGAGCCCGCGCTCCAGGCGCTCACCGTCGACGAGAACGACCGCATCACGAGCATGCGCATGGGCGGCAGCTACGGCGACCTCGTCTCGCTCGACCTCTGCGTGATGGGCAAGGAGACGCTGCTCCAGGCCCTCACGTGGGGCAAGGGCGTCGACTACCTCGATCTCTTCGAGGCCATGGCCGAGGATTTCAACCGCATCATCGTGCGCCCCTACGTCTACGACGGCGAGGTCATGGCGATCTTCAACGCCGACGACTACTACAAGAGCTCGATGCGCCTGCTCGATCCCGACGTGGTGGAGAAGATCTTCGACCCCGTCCGCCCGATCCACACCAAGGCCCACGACAACCCGCCGGCGAAGTTCCTCCCCGGCGCGAACGTGAGTAACTGCCTCATGGCGGGAGGCGTGCGCGTGGCCGGCACGGTGCAGAACTCCATCCTCGGTCGCGACGTCATCGTCGAGCATGGCGCCACGGTGCGCAATTCCGTCATCATGCAGTCCTGCGTCATCTCCGAGGGCGCCAAGGTGGACCACGCCATCATCGATCGCGACAACATGATCGCACCGCGCGTGGAACTCCGTGGCACCCCCGAAAACATCCTCATCAAAGGGAGAGGGTTCTAAACCATGTCTCGAGTTCGAAGGAAGCTCCGCATCGTCTATGCCACCGCCGAGGCGGCGCCGTTCGTGAAGACCGGCGGCCTGGGCGACGTGGCGGGCTCGCTGCCCCAAGCACTCGTCGAGCAGGGCTGCAAGGTCATCGTCATGCTCCCGAAGTACGGCACCATCCCCTGGGAGTACGTCGAGAAGATGGAGCACGTCTGCGACTTCTACCTGAACCTCGGGTGGCGCAACGAGTACTGCGGTCTCGAGCGTCTCCAGAAGGATGGCGTCGACTTCTACTTCGTGGACAACGAGCGCTACTTCAAGCGTGAGCGCCCCTATGGCTACTTCGACGACGGCGAGCGCTTCGCGTTCTTCTCGAAGGCCATCACCGAATCGCTCCAGTACCTCGATCGCATCGCGGGCTTCACCACCGACGTCCTGCACTGCAACGACTGGCAGACCGCGCTCGCGCCCGTCTTCCTGCGCGAGTTCTACCAGGGCCTTCCCGTGTACGAGAACGTGAAGACCATGTTCACCGTGCACAACGTGAAGTTCCAGGGCCAGTACGGCGACACGGTGCTCTCCGACATCTGCGGCCTCGCGGACATCCCCGCGGCGGCCTGGCAGCTCTACTGCGGCCCGAAGACGGTGAACTTCATGAAGGGCGCGCTCCTCTACAGCGACTGCCTCACCACCGTCTCGCCCACCTACGCCGAAGAGCTCAAGACGCCCTTCTACGGCGAGAACATGGACGCCATCTTCCGCGATCGCGCGAGCATCCTCCACGGCATCCTGAACGGCATCGACACCGACGACTTCAACCCCGAGACCGACACGGCGATCCCCGCGAACTTCTCGAAGGACGACCTCTCGAACAAGGCCGTCTGCAAGGCGAAGCTCCAGGAGGAGCTCGGCCTCGAGGTGAACCCCGAGCGCCCGCTCGTGGCGATGGTCACGCGCCTCACGAAGCAAAAGGGCCTCGACCTCGTGCAGTACGCGCTCGAGCGGCTCCTCTCGCGCTCCGTGCAGGTGGCCGTGCTCGGCACGGGCGATCAGAACTACGAAGACGCCATGCGCTACTTCGACTGGAAGTACCAAGGCTCCATGTGCGCGCGCATCGCGTTCGACGTGGGCCTCTCGAAGCGCATGTACGCCGGCGCGGATCTCTTCCTCATGCCGTCGCTCTTCGAGCCCTGCGGCCTCTCGCAGATGATCAGCATGCGCTACGGCACGCTGCCCGTCGTGCGCGAGACCGGCGGCCTGCGCGATTCCGTGCGTCCGTACAACCAGTTCACCGGCGAGGGCACGGGCTTCTCCTTCGCGAACTTCAACGGCGACGAGATGGCGGACTGCCTGCTCAACGCCTGCGAGGTCTTCTGGACGGAGAAGGACACATGGAAGCGCCTGCAGGTGCAGGCCATGGAGGAGGACTTCTCCTGGCACCGCGCCGCCGGCCGCTACAAGGAGCTCTACGCGTACCTCAAGCCCGAGGTCATCCCCTACGAGCCGCCCGTGAAGCCGGAGCCGGAGCCCGAGCCGGAGCCGGAGCCCGAGCCCGAGCCGGAGCCCACGGCCAAGCCCAAGGC
>CANPVI010000157.1 GCA_947581665.1 uncultured Atopobiaceae bacterium
GCAAGCACGCCGACCACGAGGACCTCGTGCACTCCCTCGACTACGCGTTCAACGAGAACTACGTGCTCGAGTTCTCCCACGACGAGGTGTCGCCGGGCAAGGGTTCGCTCCTCTCGCGCCTTCCCGGCAGCGAGCTCGACCGCTTCGGCGCGCTGAAGACGCTCTATGCGTTCCAGTTCACGCACCCCGGCAAGAAACTGCTGTTCATGGGTCAGGACATCGGCGTCGTGGACGATTGGGACTACGCCTCCGGCCTCGACTGGGCGCTCGCCGACGAGTTCGGGCACCGCGACGTGCGCGAGACCGTGCGCGCCCTGCTCTCGCTCTACAAGAGCCACCCCGCGCTCTCGAGCGATTCGATGGACCCGTCGACCTTCGAGTGGGTGAGCCGCAACGACAGCGCGCGCTCGACCATCGCGTTCATCCGCAAGAACCCGTGGAACCTCGACGGCGCGCTCCTCGTGGTGTGCAACTTCTCGCCGAGCCGGATCGACGACTACACCGTCGGCGCGCCGAAAGGCGGGCTCTACGAGCGCGTGTTCACCACCTACGACCAGCTGCCCGGCGAAGGCGGCGGAAACGTCGCGCCGCTCACGGCCTACGAGCACGAATGCGACAGCCGCCCCTACACGCTCGCCTACGGCCTGCGCCCCTACGAATCCGTGGTCTTCGAGATCCCCAGGTAGCGCACACTCAAATCCTTATGCCGCGTACCCGCTTTTTCGATGCTGGAATTGCACCGAAAAAGAGGGTACGCGGCAACGCCAATAGGGTGCCCGACTTCGCTTTGCGAAGTCGGGCACCTGCGTTTCCAAGGCTCCCTGGTCACGTGTTTTCGGTGCGAAGGACACGCACCGAAGACACGTGACCAGCGCGTAAAGGCATTTGATGGGACGAAAAGAGTCGAGAACAGCATGCTACGATGGCCTGACCTGCGAATTTTGGCCGCGGATCGACCGCGGAATCCAAGGAGGGCCATGAAGCGCGCAACCATCCTCTCCCGTCTTGGCGCGGCGGTCGTCGCGTGCGCCCTCGCATGCGTGCCGGCCATCGCCATGGCGACGCCCGCGAGCGACGTCGATACCTCGGAAAAGCCCGTGGTGAGCACGGCCACCGTGGTCGCAAGCCTCTCGGAGGACGAGAAAGTCATCGAGCTCAGCGCGAGCGGTCAGGGCGTGAGGGACGCGGCGCGCGTGCTCTTCCGCATCTACCCGGAGGCGCGCGGCTCCCAGAGCGCGATCTCCTACGAGGCCCTCAAGGGCGAGGACGGCACCTGGCACGCGACCGCGTTCATCGCGGGCAACCCGTCAGAGGGCGTCGGCGTGCCGTACAACTGCAGCGTGCCGGGCGCGGTGCACCGCCTCTACAACCCGTGGAGCTTCGCGCACCTCTTCACGAGCAGCACGAGCGAGGCCGACGAGCTCGCGAAGCTCGGCTGGCGCTACGAGGGCGTGGCGTGGATCGCGCCCGAGGTGGAAGCCACGCCGGATGAGGGCGAGGGCGACGTGCCGCCCGCGGATCCAGAGGACGGGACCGGCGGCGAAGATGTCGAGGGCGAGGGCACCAGCGCCACGGAAACAGTCCCCACCGACACCGCCCACGCGCTCGCGGAAAGCGATGACGCGGACACCGACGTGCTCGCGGCCGCCGACGCCCCCGCAGGCGACGAGCCCGACGCCACGGTGCCCGACACCCCCACAGGCGACGAGCCCGATGCCACGGAGCCAGAACCCGAACCCGAGCCCACCTACGAGGTCTACCGCCTCTACAACCAATGGAACGGCGAGCACCTCTACACGATGAACCCGGACGAGTACGCCGGGCTCGAGGCAGCCGGCTGGACGCAGGAAGACGTCGCGTTCCACTCCGACGAGGCCAAGGCCATGCCGGTCTACCGCCTCTTCAATCCCTACGAGACCGCCAACACGCACCACTTCACCGCGAGCGAGGAGGAGTACCGCGCGCTCATCGCAGGTGGCTGGGAGGATGAGGGAATCGCCTGGTACGGCGCGGCGGTGAACTCCGACGCCTCCTGGAGCGCCGTCTCCGGCGGCAAGACGTTCGCCGACCCCGGCACCTACCAGGTGGAGGCCGTCCCGCTGCCCGAGGAGCCCGAGGAAGAACCGGCTGCGACCGACGCGCCCGAAGCGCCGGCCGACGCCACGCCCGACCCCAGCGCCCCGTCCGCAGATGAGGGCGAGGACGCCGAGCCCGAGCCTGAGCCCGAGCCAGAGCCCGAGCCCGATCCCGTGGGCTTCGCGTCGTTCTTCGTGACCACGCCAACCGGCTCCGCGCACTCCGAGAACATCGACAACGCGCACGGCCAGTTCGACGTCGTGGTGGACGAGATCTCCTCGCCCTCCGGCGTGGCGCGCGTGTACGTGCCCACGTGGACCGTGCCGAACAACCAGGCCGACATCTGCTGGTATAGCGCAGCCGACCAGGGAAACGGCAGCTACAAGGCCCACGTGAACGTCGCGAACCACACCTTCAACGGCAATTTCATGAGCCATAGCTACGTCGTGGCCGGAAACGGCGTCATGGTGAACGCCGCGCAGACGTCTACCACCCTCACGCTCGCGAACTACCTCAAGCGCGAGGGCGGCCCCTACACCTACCGCGTCTCCATCTTCAACCCTGGCAATGTCGGGCACGTGCAGATGCCCACGTGGTCGGACACGGGCGGGCAGGACGACCTCGTGTGGTACGACGCCACGAACCAGGGAAATGGCTGGTGGACGGCCACGATCGACACGGTGAACCTCAGGCACGCGGGCACGGTGCACGTGCACGCCTACGCCGACGGCCAGCTACGCAACGGGCTCGACTTCAGCGTCGCGTCGTGGGAGATCATCAGCCCGGAGCAGCGCGCGATGAACGATCGCGTGAGCGGGCTCTCGAGCCCCACGAGCTACCTCATCGCGGTGGACACGCACAACTGCTTCATAGGCATCTACCGCGGCGGACGCGGCAACTGGAGCAACCACGCGTACTGGCTCTGCGCCCCCGGCGCCGCGAACACGCCCACGGTCAAGGGTGTCTTCCACGTGGGCAGCAAGGGCTACTCGTTCGGCCATGGCTACACCTGCTACTACTGGACGCAGTTCTACAGCGACTACCTGTTCCACTCGATCAAGTACTGGCCCGGCACGTTCAACGTGCAGGACGGCACGCTCGGGCATCCGAAGTCGCTTGGCTGCGTGCGCCTCGCCATCGAGAACGCGAAGTGGATCTACGACAACGTCCCCACCGGCTCCACCGTGCTCGTGTACTAGGGAAGAGCGTGCGTCTTTTACCGCAGTGAGGGCGCGGTATAGTTAATGCGATAGGCAGAACCCGCCGCTTCGTTAAGCTGGATGCGGGCGACGCTTGTTATTTGCGAGGCCGGGTGGCAGCCCGGCCTCGGCTTTTGCGTCTTACAAGTGAGCGAGATCCTCTCTTAGCCCTCAGTGCTGCCTACACCAAACCGAGGCTGTCGCGGAGGCAGGCGCGATCCCAGGTGCCGCTGTCGTTGAAGTCCTCGCCGCTGAGGATGCGGTCGGTGGAGTTGATGCTGCCGTGCGAGGCGAGCGCTGCGGCCTCGTCGCGATCGACGAGGCCCGAACCCTGCACACTGAGCGCGCCGTGGGTGGCGACGGGCGTGCTTGCGGTGCTCGCGATGCTGGCCGCGCTTCCCGCGGTCGCGCTTGTCGTGGAGGCCTCGGGGAGGGTGGTGGCGGGCTGGATGGTGAAGGGGGTGGCCATCATGGCGGAGGCTGCCTGGCCGGTGATGCCGCTGAGGCTGATGAGGCTGGCGGTGCACGCCACGGAGATCGCAATGACCGACCCATAGAAGAGGTCGCGGATGCGAATTGTCGAGCTCTCGTGCCGGCTCATGATCGTGCCTTCCCCGTCTGTGGCTCCGATCCGGCTCCGCCCGATGCCGTATCCTTGCGTTGCGGGGCCCGTACCCACAACGTTTTTCAGGTAATTGCAAGGAAGGCGAAATTGTGGAGTTCCTGAGCAAGCTGACGCCGATGGACTGGTTCCTGATCGCACTCGTGATCGTGCTCAGCATCACCACGGTCTACGCCATCTACCGCATCATCCGCGCCATCGTCGAAGAGGTGCGCGAGCAGCGGGAGATGAAAGCCAAGTACGAGGCTGAGAAGGCCGCGCGGGAAGAAGAACGCGAGCGTGAGGCCCAAATGCTCGCAGCCGCCGAGATGCGCGCCAAGGCCAGGAGCGAACTCCCTAGCGGCGAGGATTGAG
>CANPVI010000158.1 GCA_947581665.1 uncultured Atopobiaceae bacterium
GTGGGGGTGAGCGTCGAGGACTACCTGCGGGAAAACCCCGCGTGTGCCGCATGCCCGCACTTCCCCGCCTGCCTTGGAGGCTCTCGCGTGAACGCCATCCTCCGCGATCCGGCGCACCCCTTGGCCCCGGACCCCCTCACCTGCGAGCTCTTTTGCGATGGCTGGGTCGAGCGCGCCCGCGCGGTGGCCACGGAGGCTACGCGGCGCTTCGCGGAGGATGGAGCGCGTTGAGGGGATCTTCCTAGAGATTCCAGCCGAGATCGGGGCCCTCGACGGCGAGGAGCGGCTCATGGCCCGGCACGGGACGCGGGTCGTTCGGCTCGCGCCGCCCGGCCTCGGCGAGGAGCTTCGCCATGACCTTCGGCACCCCCGCCTTCGCCTCGGCCGGCAGCTCGAAGGGCTCGTCCGCATCGCGGGGCGCGTGGTAGTCGGCCGCCCCCGGCACGCCGAGCCCCGCGAGCTCGGCGCGGAGCGTGTCCACATTGCCCTCGAAGCGGATGGCGCGCATGCCGGCGCGTGAGGCGCCCGCGCAGTTCTTGGGTGAATCGTCCACGAAGACGCATTCCTCGGGCGCAAGCCCGAAGCGCGCGCAGAAGAGCTCGTAAATGGCCACGTCGGGCTTCATCACGTGCTCGAAGGCCGAGACGAGCACGCCCTCGCAGAGCCCGAAGATGGGGATCCTCGGCGCGATCCCACGGAAACGTTCCCCCGCGTTCGAGAGGATGTAGAGGCGCGCGCCGGCATCGTGGAGCGCGAAGGCGAGGCGGTTCGTCGCCCACATCACCGGCTGCAGGTCGTGGTAGCTCGCATACGTCTGCTCGAGCACGCCGTGCAGATGCTCCGGCAAGCGGCTCTTCGCGATGGCGAGCATCGTGGGCTCGCTGATGGCTCCCGCATCCACGAGCGGCCACTCGGCCGAATCGAAGATCGAATCCGCGACCGCGCGCGCCTCGCCCTCGGTGTTCGCGTAGTTCAGGGCGAAGGCGAAAGGCGTCCAGCCCATGAGCACGTTGCCCATGTCGAAGACGACGTTCGTGATGGCATCTGGCATGGCGGTTCCTCTCGTCCACGCGAAGGGGCGGTGCCCAAGAGAGCACCGCCCCTCAGTCTAGACCGCATGCGGCGCGATTCACGCTCCGTAGGCCTCGCGGCGAGCGATCACGCCCCAGGGATCGGTCATGTGCGGCTCGGCGCCATCCCAGAGCTCGAGCGTCTCCTCGTCCACGAAGCAGCGGCGCACCACCACCTCGCCGGAGTAGAGCCGCCACCAGTCCTCGGTGATGGTGAAGTAGCCGTGGTCGCAGGAATCCTCGCCCCAGCTGTTCTCCACGCGCCAGGCGCTCGGGCGCCCGTCGGCGTCGCGCGAGTAGCCCTGCAGCGTCATCGCATGGGTGAGATAGGCCTCGCGGAGCTCGAACATCTCGCCCTTCTCCATGGTGAGGTCGATGTCGAAGAGCCCTTCGTAATCCATGGTGTCGAGGCCGAGGATGCCGGGGAAGTCGTCGAGCGCGCGAGGCGAGTTCTGGCCCACGTTGCAGCCGAAGTAGCAGGCCTCGCCCGCGTCGAGGGAGGCCATGGCGGCGTCCTCCAGCTCGTCCATGGGGACGTTCAGGAAGCGCATGGGCTCGCCACCCACCACCGAATCGAGCCAGCGCACGCCATAGGCCTCGTGGTACGGGAGGTCCTCGAGCGGGAAGGAGATGAGGTCGACGTAGTCGGAGGCGTCATAGCCGAGGTAGTCCTTGGCAAAGGCCTGGGGCGTGAGGCCCGGATGCTTGAGGATGCGCTTGGAGCCCTTGCGTTCGGTGGGATGGCCGCCCGGACCCTCGAGGGGCCCTTGGATTTCCACGGTGGCACCCACGTGGTGCTCGTCATCAAGGGTCGCCTCGGGGCCCATCTCAACCACGAGGTCGAAGCTCGTGGGCGGCTCGCCGAGGCAGACGCAGAGCACGCGATGCACGGCCCCAAGCATCTCGGCCGCCTGATCGCGAAGCTCCTCCTCGCCCGCCCCCTCGCAAAAGGTGCGACGCAGCACGCTCGCGTCCTTGCGGAGCAGCCGCTCGAGCACCTTGTTCATCGCGTCGGAGTTCTCCGAGCACGCGGTCTCCGGCATCGCCTCGGCCGGCACCATGCCCCACTTCTCGATGAGGTTCGCCGCGAAGCGCCACTCGCCGCCGTCGGGGATGGGGTGGCGCATGAGGTGCTCCACCACGCGATCGCCGTAGGGACGATCGATGGTCTCGATCACATGGCCGAGGAAGGAGTTCGCCTTCTCGAGCTTGTCGAAGAACTGCCCGTAGGCGTGGGAGAAATCCACGTTGCCGCAGTCGATGGCGCGTGCCCAGCGCTGCCTGAGCGTGTTGTAGGTGGTGAAGAGCCAGCAGCGCCCGGTCTTCTTCTGGTTCGTGACGAGGGTGGGCGTCTCGAGCGAGACGTCGAAGGGCTGCGTGTGGGCCCTGAACGCGATGGGGTTGCGCGCCGCCTTGGCCACGCCGTCGGCGGTGATGGCGTTTCTCGCGATGCGGTTCGCACGACTGCGGGCGAAACGCTTCGTGAGCTCGTCGATGCGCTCGATCTCGAGGGGACGCGCCGGATTCTTAGCCTCCCCCGCCCTCTTCGCCGCCATTAGCGGAGCTCCGCGAGCGAGCCCATGGGATCCCACGGCGCGAGCTTCGTGACCTCGCCCTCGTAGGCCGCGCGCTCCTCTTTCGTGAGGTACTTCTTGTCCACGACCACCTGGTAGACGTACTGGTCGAACCACTCGTCCGTGCAGACGTCGAAGCCCTTGCGGCCGTGGTCCTTGCCCCAGCTGTTCTCGATCTTCCAGAACGCGGGCTTGCCGTCGCCGTCGAAGTCCACACCCTCGAGCACCATCGCGTGCGTCATCGCGCTCTCGCCGTACATGAGGCGGTCGCCACGGTCGAGGCAATCCTCGATGCCGAAACCGAAGAGGTCGTCGACATCGATGCCATGGACGTCCATCACGCCGTCATTGCGAAGGAAGCTCTGGTCCACGTCACATCCGAACCACACCGGCATGCCGTCCTTGAGCTGCGAGATCGCGGCGCGCTTCAGGCTCTCCATGGGCAGGTTCACGTAGCGCACGCCGCCCGCCTCCTGCACGTTGCCGAGGCGGCTCACGGTGTAGGCGTGGAAGAACGGTTTGTCGGGCGTGCAGGCCGAGATCACCGAGAGGTAGTCCATCACGTTCATCTGGATGACGTCCTTGAAGAACTCCTGCGGCGTGAAAGTACCGGAGAGCACGAGCTTGTCGTTCTTATCGCGAAGGCGCACGTCGAAGCTCGCCGGCGGTTCGCCGAGACAGGTGACCAGCAGCGCGTAGACGTCCGCGACCATCGTCTTGCGAAGTTCCTCGAGCTCGCCCGCAGTGGCGCCCTCGCCGGCAGCCGTGCGAATGCGCTTGGCGCAGCCGCGAAGGTAGCGCGTGAGGTAGATGTCCATTTCGCGCGTGGCCCTCGAGCAGGCGGTCTCGGGCATGGCCTCCTTGGGCACCACGCCGTACTTCACCACGAGGTCGCGAAGCATATCCCACTGCCCGCCATCCTGCACGGGGTTCTGGAGGAGGAACGCCACGAGGCGCGTGTCGAGCCCGACGCTCGCGGTGTCGATCATGTTGTTGAGGAACCAGTTCGCCTTCTCCAACTTATCGAAGAAGAGGGGGTAGGTTTGCGAGAGCTCGAAGGTCTTGAGGTTCAGGCGCTCGATCACGCGGGCGCGCATCGTGTTCAGCGAGGCGAACATCCAGCAGCGGCCGGTGTGCTCCTGGTCGGTGGGCTCGCCCTGGCGGATCTCGATGTCGAAGGCCGAGCCGACCCGGCCGATGGCCTCGGGGACGCGCGCGGCGGCGCGGATGCCCATGGAGGTGGTGGCGTTTCGGGCGATCACGCTGGCGCGATCGCGGTGGATGCGCTCCTTCGCGAAGCGGCGATCCTCGTCGGTGACGATGCCCGCTTGGGCGAGTCGCTCTTCCATGCTCTCTCCTTCACGGAATAAGACGTATCGCTGACCGATGTGCCCCTTTTTATTTCTCGATTGTTTCCTACCTTACCAGCTTTTCAGGATGCAGCGTCAAGCGGAGGAAACCCCCAGCTACGGCATGGTGAAACGAAAGGGAGGCATCGCCTGAGCCACACGGACG
>CANPVI010000159.1 GCA_947581665.1 uncultured Atopobiaceae bacterium
GTGTGGGGGTCGATGCCGGGGGTGATGCGCAGGAGGATGTCTTGGCAGATGCCCGCCTCGCCCGCGAGCTCATCCACACGAGCAAGCTCCTCGAGGTTATCCACCACGATGGCGCCCACGTGCCGCTCCAAGGCGAAGCGAAGGTCGGCGTCCGTCTTGTTGTTGCCGTGGAAGAAGATGCGCTCCGCCGGAAATCCCGCCGAGAGCGCCGTGGCGAGCTCGCCCGGCGAGACGACGTCCGCCCCCAGGCCCTCGTCCTCCACGATGGGATAGATCTGGCGAAACGAGAGTGCCTTCGAGGCGTAGAGCGCGCGCGAGCCCCTCGGGAGGGCGGCCTCGATGGCCTCGCGGTAGGTGCGGCAGTGCGCGCGCACGCGATCCTCGGAGAGGAGGATGAGCGGCGTGCCGTACTTCTTGGCGAGTGCCACCGTGTCGAGCCCCTCGAAGAGGAGGTGCCCGCCCTCGCCGAGCGTGAGGTTCGGATAGAGGAATTCGCGTGATGCCATAGCTGGGGTTTCCTTCGCCTTGGGGCCTCGTGATGAAGTTACGGGAGGTAGCGCCGGAGGCGCTCGCATGCCTCGGCGGTGGCTTCGTGCGAGCCGAACGACGTGAGGCGAAGGTGGCCCTCGCCGCACGAGCCGAAGCCCGCGCCGGGGGTGCCCACGAGGTGCACGTCCTCGAGCAGGCGATCGAAGAACTCCCAGGAGCCCATGCCGTTCGGGCACGACACCCAGAGGTAGGGCGAGTTCGCGCCGCCCGTATAGGCCACGCCGCGCTCCTCGAAGACCGCGCCCATGATCTGGGCGTTCTCGCGGTAGTACGCCACGAGCGCCTCGCACTCGGCCTCGCCCTCGGGCGAGAGCGCCGCCTCGGCGCCGCGCTGCACCACGTAGGGCACGCCGTTGAACTTCGTCGTCTGGCGGCGGCTCCACATCTCGTTCAGGTTCATGCCGCCCGCCTCGAGGCCCGCCGGCACGACGGTCCACGAGCAGCGGGTGCCCGTGAAGCCCGCGCTCTTCGAGAGGCTCGCCACCTCGATGGCGCACTCCTTCGCGCCCTCCACCTCGAAGATCGAGTGCGGGTAGTCGCCCGCGATGAAGGATTCGTAGGCGGAGTCGAAGATGATGAGCGAGCCCGTGGCCCGCGCGAACTTCACCCACTCTTCGAGCTGCGCGCGGTCGTAGACGGCGCCCGTGGGGTTGTTCGGCGAGCAGAGGTAGATGATCACGCCCTCCACCGTGTGGCCGACGGCGTCCTCGAGCTCTGCGGGGCCGGGGAGGTAGTCGTTGTCCTCCGTCGCGGGCATGAAGGCGATCTCGCGCCCGAGCATGCGGTTCGAATCGACGTAGACGGGATAGACCGGGTCGGGGATGCACACGAGGTTCTGCCCGAAGAGCTCGGTGAGGTTCGCGACGTCGCTCTTCGCGCCATCGCACGAGAAGATCTCGCCGAGGGCGAGCTCCACGCCGAAGCGCTGGTAGTGGCGCTGGATCGCCTCGAGGAGGAAGTCGTAGCCCGCCTCCGGCGCGTAGCCGCGGAAGGTCTCCTGAGAGGCCATCTCCTCAACGGCCGCCGCCATCGCGCGCGTGACCACCTCAGGGAGCGGCAGCGTCACGTCGCCGATGCCGAGGTGGATGATCTTCGCCTCGGGGTGCGCCTCGCGAAAGCGCGCCAAGCGGCGCGCGACCTCGGAGAAGAGGTAGTTCTTCTCGAGGAGCCGATAGTTCTCGTTCATGCGGATCTTCATAGGTTTCCTCACGCTGTTTCGTCGTAGTTGTAGACGCCCTCGTAGACCTCCACCGCCGGGCCGACCATCTCGACGTCCCAGTCCCAGTCCACGCAAATCTCGAGATCGCCGCCCTTGAGGTGCACCGTGACGGGCAGCTCGGGATCGAATTCGCCGAGCCGCACGGCCGCCGCCACCGCCGCGCAGGCGCCGGTGCCGCAGGCATACGTCTCGCCGCTTCCGCGCTCCCAGACGCGCATCTCGAGCTCGTCTGCGCCCTCGACGTGCACGAACTCGGTGTTCACGCGCTCGGGAAACGCGGGATGGTGCTCGAAGGCGGGGCCGATCGCGGACAGGTCGAGCGCCTGGGGGTCGTCCACGAAGACGACCACGTGGGGGTTTCCCATGGAGACGCAGGTGGCGCGCCAGATCCTCCCCGCCACCACGAGCGACCGGTCCACGAACTCGTCGCCCTCGCAGACGACGGGCACGTCGGCCGCGGCAAACGACGCGCGTCCCATGTCCACGGAGGCCTCGCACACCGCCCCGTCCTCGCCAAGGTAGACCCGGATCTTCTTCACACCGCTTCGCGTCTCGATCATTATGGGATTCGCGCGCACGAGGTCGCGATCGGCGAGGTACTTCGCCACGCAGCGGATGGCGTTTCCGCACATGAGGCCCTCGGAGCCGTCGGCGTTGAACATGCGCATCTTCGCGTCCGCCACCTCGGAGCGGCAGATGAGGACGAGCCCGTCCGCACCGACGGACGTGTGCCTCGGGCTCATCGCCTTCGCGAGCGCTGCGGGATCCGCCGGCTCGCCATCAAGGCAGTCGAGGTAGATGTAGTCGTTTCCCGCACCCTGCATCTTGGTGAAGGGGATGTTCACGCGCCCGCTCCCTCCACGAGGTCCTCCATCGAGTAGAGCCCGGGCGCCTTGCCCACGAGGAAGCGCGCTGCGGCGAGGGCGCCCTCCGCGAAGAGCGCGCGGCTCTCGGCCGTATGCGTGAGCGAGACCATCTCGTTTCCCGAGGAGATGATCACCTCGTGCACGCCCGTCACGTGCCCCAGGCGAAGCGAGTGCACGGTGATCTCGCCGCGCTCGCGCGTATGGAGCCCCTCGCGCCCGAGGACGATCGTCGATCCCGGGATGGCCTCCTGCACCACGCGCGCGAGCGTGAGCGCGGTGCCGCTCGGGGCGTCGAGCTTCTGGTCGTGATGCGTCTCCACGATCTCCACCTCGGGGTTTGGCAGGAACTCCGCCGCGGTCTTCGCGAGCTTCGCGAGAAGCGCGATCCCGAGCGAGTAGTTCGCCGCGAAGAAGACGGGGATGCGCTCGGCCGCGGCCTTGATGAGCCCAAGTTCGTCTTCCGTCTGCCCCGTCGTGGCGATGACGAGCGGGAGGTTGCGCGCGAGGGCGTAGTCCACGAGCGCCGGCGTGGCCTCGTGGTTCGAGAAGTCGATGAGCACGTCGGCCGCGACGTCCACCTCGTCGAGCGTCCTCTCGAGCCCCGGCTCGTCGCCCGCAGCGCTCGGATCCACGCCCGCCACGAGCTCGAGCGCGGGATCGGCGGCGATGAGCTCGCGCATGACGTGCCCCATGCGCCCCGCGGCGCCGTTCAGGATGATCTTCATGCCCTCTCCCCCTACTCCGCGAGCTCGACGCCGGCCTCTATCATGCGCGCGCGCAGCACCTCGCGCGCCGCGGGATCCATGTTCACGAGCGGCCCGCGCACCTCGTTCGTGCACCAGCCCATCATCGCCATGGCCTCCTTCACCGGGATGGGGTTCACGTCGCTGAAGAGCGCCTTGATGAGCGGCATGAGGCGAAGCTGCAGCTCTGCGGCCTCACGCACCTGGCCTGCGGCGAAAAGCCGGCAGATCTCGTTCGTCTCCTTCGGCAGCACGTTCGAGAGCACGGAGATCACGCCCTGGCCGCCGAGCGCGAGGATCGGAGTGATCTGGTCGTCGTTTCCAGAATAGAGCGTGAGTCGGTCGCCCACGAGCGCCGCCGTCTCGGCGATGGCGGAGATGTTTCCGCAGGCTTCCTTGATGCCGACGATGCGCGGATGGTCCGCGAGGGCGGCGTAGGTGGCGGGGGCGATGGCCATGCCCGTCCTCGATGGCACGTTGTAGAGGATGATCGGCCGATCGACCGCGTCGCCCACGCGCGTGTAGAGCTCGATGAGCCCGCGCTGCGACGTCTTGTTGTAGTAGGGCGTCACGAGCAGGAGCGCATCCGCGCCCACCTCGCACGCGGCGCGCGAGAGGCGGATGGCGTGCGCCGTGTCGTTCGAGCCCGTGCCGGCGATGATGGGCACGCGCCCCGCGGTGCGCTTGACTGCATACTCGATGGTCGCAATGTGCTCCTCATCGACGAGCGTCGATGCCTCTCCCGAGGTGCCGCAGACCACGAGCGCCGAGATC
>CANPVI010000160.1 GCA_947581665.1 uncultured Atopobiaceae bacterium
CCGAGGGAGTCGTACTCCTTGCCCTGGCTATCGGTGTCGAAGGTGACGGTTACCGGCGTGTTGGGGCTCACGCTCTGCCCGGTGACCACGTAATCCTGCAGCGCCTCCTCATCGTTCGGATCAACCCAGCTCCCATCTTCCGCGGTGATGTTGAGCAGGATGTTTCCTCCGCCCACATAGACGCGCCTGTCTCCCGCAAGCGAGGTGTAGCCAAATGACGCGAGGTTTCGGCCCACATAGTCCCCCACGTAGCGGTTGTACTTGTCTCCCGGAGTGATGGCGGTGTTTGCCTTGGCGCTCCCGTCTGGCGCACCCACCTTCTTCACGTTCAGGACGATCTCGTCGAGGCCCACCCAGCTCGTGAGGTTGTCGTATTCCTCGCCATCCGAATCGGTCTGGAAGCCCATCTTGAACTCGGTGTTGGGTGCCTCATTCTGGGCATAGACCACGTAATCCTTGAGGGCTTCCTCATCCGTGAAGTCGAAGTACTCGCCGTCCTCGGTGACGAAGACGAGCGGGATGTTTCCTCCGCCGTAGCGATCCCGGCGATCGCCACCGAGCGATGAGTAACCAAACGCGGCGGCGTTCTGTCCCACGTAGTTCCTCACGTACTGCGTGTATTTATCGGTAGAGGTTTTGACGGAGACACTCTGAGACGTCGAATCGCCCTCCTCTTCCGGCTCTTCCTCCGGCTCCTCTGCCGGCTCCTCCTCAACGTCTTCGACGTACTCCTCTTCCTCGTCCGCATACGTTTGGCTGTCACTCACAGATTGCGCACTCTGTCCGCACGCGCAGAGTGCGAGTGCGAGGAAACCCGCACAGAGGGCGCTTGCCAGAACACCGGATCTCTTCATGGGACACCTTTCTCCTAGGGAAACAACGTCAACCTAGTAGCAGGCAATCCCCATTTCATCAGCTGGTGGCTCACAACCCAGAGCCGTCCGCGAATCTCTTGCACGAGCTGCTCACTCGCCTTGCACATTGAACTGGATGGTTCTCCGCGGCAGCGCGAATGAACCGAGCTGCATCGCCCGTCAACTTACGCCAGCGTCGGCAGATCGTGGCTCCAGAGCGCGTCGTCGCAGGCGTCGACACTGGAACCGTTGTTGAGTTCCCAGGCGATGACCACGTCTCGGCGACATGCGCGGTCAAGCCGGTTATGGCCGCCGAGCTCCAAGAGGCGTGAGGCCTCGACGAGCGAGAGGCCCATGCCGAAGGCGAGCCTGAGGAGCTTGTCCCTCGAGCCATGGCGCTTGCCGGTGAAGATCTGGTAGCCGAAGGTCGGATTGAGGCGAGCCGCCCGAATCGCTGCGCTCCGCACGACGCCTTTCTCTCCGAGCTTTTGGCCCAACCACGTCTCCATGGTCATCTCAGGCACGCACACCAGATCCAGAGCCTCGTCGAGGCTCCCCGCGGAAAGCAGTCGTGCCCATTCGCCCATCATCCTCCACTCGCTTGAGCTTGCGATTGATGATGGGGCGCAGTAGCTGTGGTTTCATCAGCTACCAGCTAACAGATGCTCTCCAACAAGAGTTATGGCAGTGCTCGTCCACATGGGAATCGCGCGATTCGACACTCCGGCATCGACCAAAACCCAGATGTGAGATTCCCTTCATGACAATCTCAAGCCTCGGGCATAGCCCTCAAGGTAGACATCAGGCTTCAGTTCAGGTGGCGCTCCCCCAGGATTCTCTCAAGCGAGCGTACGAGCGCTGGCACATCCTCAAACGTTGCCTCGTACACGACGCCCCAATCGATGCCCTCGTAGTGACGCACCATACGGTGTCGCATACCGGCAATCTCGGCAAGGTCGATATCGGGCCCAAGATCGTAATCGAGCCTTCTCAACTCCCATGCCTGTTCGCCAACGAGCTCAAGGGCCTTTACCGTAGCGAGTTGCACAAGAGGATCCGTCCCGAGCTTCTCTGGAGTGATCTTCCCAGTTTCCACAAGAGATGCGAGCTCGTTCGCATGTTCGAACATGCGAAGAACGTAAACCTCGGGACGCTCCTTTGGAGGCCTCGCAGCCATCACAGCGCTACCGCTTCGGCGAGTACAGCGTTGCGGAAATCGCCAGGAAGCAGCTCGGATACGTCGTAGATGTCAACCGGCTTGCCCGTTGCTTCTTCCACTTCGGTCCCGAGACCGAGGACGCGAAGAAGCCTTCCGCCTTCCCGGTCGACGAGAAGGTCGATATCGGAATGCTCGTCGGCCTCATCCCTCGCGTAGGAGCCGAACACGCTCACGCGCGCGATGTTTCGCTTACCCGCGAGGGGCAAGACGATGGCGCGAAGCTCATCGATTGCGTAGACCTTGCTGCTCATCACCTGAATACTACCATCGCCTCACCTTTAAGCTGTGAAGCGATGCATGTGCACGATGCATGTGCAAATAGTCAGTGGAGCCCATCAGGCAATACCTCACATCCCCCGGGGCTCCATTGCACTACACGAAGATGAGCACCGGCCAGAGGAAGAACGTGAAGAGTGCGAGCAGCACCGCGCCTGCGATCCCCTACCAGAGGCCGGAGGCGAAGAGCTTGATCGCGAGCCAGAACGCGCCGATGACGAGCGCGATGGCCAAGATGACGCCCACGCCGGCCACGAGCACCGGCAAGAAGAGGAACCCGAAGAGCAGCGCGAGCACGATCCCGAAGAAGCGCATGTCATCGACCTCCCTGCTCCGAAGCGGAGCCTAGAGCCCACGTCACCCCCACCCCTTTGGAATGCTAGGAGCCGCTACTTGGCACCTCATTAGCTCCCAGCTCACAGTTCGCGGACATGCTCCACGACATGGCGAACGAGCGACAACAATCACCCTGGCAGCGTGGAATGGTCGTAGATGCCCACCATGCGAGTTTCATACCGAAACGTAACCATGCCGCTGCCCGAACGGCACCCGCAATCGGGGTAACGAAAACTTCGCGCTTCTTGTTCAAGAATATCGATTTACCAGCTAGCACCTGCTATATTTGGGAGCTAGCTCCCAATTTTTGCGAGATAGCGAGCAATATGGCCTTCGAGCGCAGCATCGTCGCGCGTATCGCGAGCCGGGTTTGCGAGCCACGTCGCTTCATCCAGATCGTCGTCGGCCCTCGGCAGACGGGAAAGACGACGGCGGTTCGCCAAGCGTTGGCGAAGCTCTCCATCTCCCACCTCTTCGCGGAGGCCACGAAGCACGAATCGGACGCGGACTGGCTCCGCGCCAACTGGTATCGGGCGCGCCAACTCGCAGATGGCGACGACCCTGCCCTGCTCGTCATCGACGAGATCCAATACGTGCGCAACTGGTCGGCCATCGTGAAGACGCTCTGGGACGAGGACAGCGCCCAGGGCCTCCCGCTCAAGGTGCTCCTCACCGGTTCCTCGAGCACGCTCATCCAGGAGGGGCTCCGCGAATCGCTCATGGGAAGGTTCGAGCTCATCGAATCCACGCACTGGACTCTTGACGAGTGCAGGGAGGCGTTCGGCTACACGCTCGACGACTTCCTCCTCTACGGCGGCTACCCCGGCGCCGCGCCACTCATAGGCGAGCCGCGACGCTGGCTCAACTACATGCGCAACTCCGTCATCGAGCCGAGCATCGCCAACGACGCCCTCATGCTCGCCGATGTGCGCAAGCCGGAGCTCATGCGAAGGCTCTTCGCACTCGGGGCACCCTACTCAGCCCAAGAGATCTCCTACCGGAAGATCCTCGGCCAGCTCGACGATCGCGGCAATACCGAGACCATCGCGCGCTATCTCTCCATCTTGGGAAACGCCGGCATCATGAGCGGCATCCACAAGTACGATCCGAAGCTCCTTCGCGAGCGGTCAAGCTCCCCGAGGCTCCTCGTGCACGACACGGGGCTCATGAGCGCGGCCTTCGGCCGCAGGCGCTCAACGCTCCTCACGGATCCCGAGCTGAGGGGCCATCTCGTGGAGAGCGCCGTGGGCGCCTACCTGCTGAACCGCAGCTACGCGGGCGAGCTCGAAGTCTTCTGGTGGCGGGAGATGGTGCGCGGCAAGGCGAAGGAAGTCGACTTCGTCGTGGAGAGCGATGGCGAGGTGACGGCCATCGAGGTCGAGAGCGGTCGAGTGAAAGCCACCGACGGCCTCACGGCGTTCCTCCTTCGCTACCCGCAGGCGCGAACGCTCGTCGTG
>CANPVI010000161.1 GCA_947581665.1 uncultured Atopobiaceae bacterium
ATGCTCCGCTCCGAGCGCAAGGTCCGCGCCATCATCGGCAACGCCCGCGCCTACCGGCGAGTTCGCGAAGAGTTCGGCACCTTCTGCCGCTACCTCTGGTCGTTTTCGGACGGAAAGGTCCTCCTCTACGAGGGCCACGCGGAGGGCGCCGTCCCCGTGAGCAACGGCCTTTCCGCGCGCATCGCGAAAGACCTCAAGCGCCGGGGCTTCACGTACGTAGGCCCCATCACGATCTACTCCCACCTGCAAGCCTGCGGAATCATCAACGACCACGCCGTCGATTGCCCCCGCTACGAGGAGATCAACGCGAACCACCCGACCGTGCGCCTGCCGGCGGATCGCGAGGTGTTCTAGCAGGGACGGGAGCCAGCCGCCTCATCGGTATCAGTATCATCCGTAACTCCCGATCTCAGCCAGTAATAGCCAAAGTATCACGTGATACTTTGGCGTAGTATGGTCGTAATAATGAGTTCGTCATGAAGATGATACTGATAGGAGCCCCATGGATCGCTTTCTGATGGATCGCCTTCTCGCGTGGAAAGATTTCCCGCGTCGCAAGCCGCTCCTCCTGAACGGCGCGCGGCAGGTGGGAAAGACGTGGCTCCTTCGCGAATTCGGACGGCGCTCCTTCGATAACGTCGCCTATGTGAGCCTCGACCACAACCCCGCCATGCGGGCGAGCTTCGAGCTCGACTTCGACGTCGCTCGTCTTGTGCGCGATCTCTCGGCCGCAGCAGCCCAGCCCATCGAGAAAGGGCGAACGCTCGTCATCCTCGACGAAATCGGCGAGTGCCCGAGCGCGCTCACCTCACTCAAGTACTTCTACGAGGAGATGCCCGAACTCGCCATCGCCACCGCGGGCTCGCTCCTCGGCATTCGCTTCGATCGTGGTACCGGCTTTCCCGTGGGCAAGGTCGATATGCTCGACCTGCGCCCCATGAGCTTTAGGGAGTTCCTCGATGCCATGGGCCAGAGGGAGCTGCGGCTCCTCGTCGACGAGGGCAACCCCGCCTCGATCAACTCCTTCTCGGAAAGGCTCGCGGCACTGCTCAAGCAGTATCTCGTGGTGGGCGGCATGCCTGAGGCGCTCCAGTCTTTCGTCGATACCTCCCACCTCGACAGCGCTCGCGAAATCCAGTGTGCGATCCTCGCCGGCTACGAGGCTGACATCTCGAAGCACCTGAGGGGTGTGGATGCCGAGCGCGCCATCGCCGCGTGGAACTCGATCCCTGCCCACCTCGGACGCGAGAACAAGCGCTTCGTCTTCAGCCGCATACGCACCTCCGCCCGCGCGCGCGACTATGAGGCGGGCATCACGTGGCTTGAGCAAGCAGGGATCGCGATTCGGGTGCCGAGGGTCTCCGAGCCGCTCCTTCCGCTTCGCGGCTACGCAGACAACTCCATCTTCAAGCTCTTCGCCCTTGACGTAGGGCTGCTCGGGGCGATGGCAGACCTTGATCCTCGACACGTGCTCGATGGCAACTCGCTCTTCGAATGGTGGCGCGGGGCGCTCACCGAGCAATACGTGTGCCAAGAGCTCCTGGCCGATCTCAACCTCAAGCCCTTCTATTGGTCGGCGCACGACTCGAGTTCAGAGGCCGATTTCCTCGCCCAGCGCCATGAGGACGTGTTCCTCATCGAAGTGAAGGGAGGTTCGGCCGTAAGATCGAAGAGCCTGCGGAAGATCAGCGAGCGTTTCGAGTGGCTGAAGTCCGTGCGCCTGAGCCCCGCTCCCTTCGTGGACCAGGGATGGATGAGGAACATCCCGCTCTACGCGATGGGCTCGAAGGCGATGTGGACGTCCTCCGAGGTGCGCGAGGGTGGCGCGCCACGCGGGGAACACGCAGCTTTCATGCAACCAGAGCTGTCGATGAGGGAGGAGCGCATCCTCGAGCTCCTCACGCGCAACCCAACCCTCACCTACGACGGTCTTGCCAAGGAGCTCGGCGTGGGGAGAGCCACCATCGCGCGATCGGTCCGCCTTCTTCGCGGCCGGGGTCTCCTCGCCCGCGTGGGCGACCCGCGTACCGGTAGGTGGGTGGTGAAGGGGTCCTAATCTTGGCCCCTGCCCAGCCTTGCATTTACGTTTGCACGGAAATCCCGACGATGCTCGAAGTGGATCGATCGAGCGGAATCTCACGGGAATCTCGACACAAAACCCTTCCCCCAAGGGCGTTGCACGTGATGAACAAGAACGCCGCATACTTGAATTCGCGAAGCGCCTCGGAGCGGTGAGCGCGCGAGATGTTTCTAATTATCTCGGCGTATCGCACAGTCAAGCGTATTACCTATTGCGCTCGCTCATGGAGAAGAGCCTCATTCGGCGGGAAGGCAAGGCGCGCTCGACAATGTACATTCCGGTATGAGGACAACACACTGTGCACGCTTTGAACGGGCGACTGTGCTTGCCCTGCCTACCAGCTGTTATTGATCAGCAGATATCGACATCCGAGCGCACCATGCCTCATGCGTCGTCGCGACGATTGATGAAGTCGTGGCTGGCAAGCCAGACCTCTTCCTCGGGGGTGTCGGGCACGTCGATGCGCTCGATCTTGAAGACGACGGGACGCGCGCCGTCGTTGCAGCTCGCGATGATCACGCGCTCGTCCGCGCACCAGTTGCGCATGGGCGTGCCGCCCTGGAGCGCGGTGTAGATGAAGCGCGAGATGCAGTCCCAGGCCTCCGCGCAGGGAAACGCGGATCGAGCTTCTGTCCGAAATACCAAAAGTCGTCGCGATAGCCCTCGTTCTCGAAGAGGAACTCCTCGCCCACGTGGAAAACCTGGCAGGGGCCTGCCTCGGGATCCTTAAGGTATTCGCTCTGGAGCTCCTCGTCGCAAGGCGTGGCAAGTACGGTGACTTTGCAGCGATGGCGCATGGGGTGGTTCCTTTCTACGCTTTTGAACGTGCGATTAGAAACTACGCGATGTCTCCATCACTCCAGCTCCTCAGCATCGGCAAGGAGATGGTGATAATCGCTTCGAGCATCGAATACGTGCTCGACAATTACCTTCCTCTCTTGGATACGAAAAACACATGCGAATGCTTGACCCACGAGAAAGCGCCGGAATCCGAGCAACTCGAGTGTCGGGTCTTTCAGCAAGGGATACCAGAGAGGGCGCTTTGCTACGTCAGCGCAAAGCGATCGAAAGCTTTCTTTGAGCTCTCGTAAATAAGCCTTACTTCGTTCGCCGCCCAACGTTCGTCGTGCCCAGATGCCGTGACGCTTATAAAGTCCACGTAATTCGCGATCAGCTTTTGGGGTTATGACGAGCTCATAGGGCATCTGTGAAAACCTCGTCTATGTAAGCGTCATCAAGAGGCATGGTTTCGCCTTTTTGGACTTGCACTTCAGACGTGAGGAGTGCTTCGTAGTGGGTAGCCATCTCAGCCCGAGCGCAAAGTCTGTCGTATTCGGCACTTGAAAGGACGACGAATTCGTCATAGCCATTCTTAGTGACGATGATTGGCTTCGGTGACTCACTCTCCACGAGCTTGAGGAAGGTCGCAGTATCACGTAGCTCTTTGATTGGCACGCAAGCAGGCATATCTCTCCCGTCGTTGACGTATATGTAGCACTATTATGCCTCTTTAGTAACATTATCATGCAAGCGGATAGTGAACTCTCACCCTTCATCATCGTCCCATTCTGCAGGAAGGATCGCGTGGCCGTCCTCATCTACAACAGGATGGATTGCACGTACGGAGATTTTCCCATAGGGAAGCGGCTCTGGTCGTACGTCGAACGGCAAGCCTCCAACCTCGATAGATTTGATCAGGAAGAAATTGATCGCATCGTTTAACGTGATGCCCCAACGCGCATAGACGTTGCGTGCGCTTTCCTTGACCGATGGGGACGTACGCGTCTTTATTTCCGCACGTGCTGGTGCTTTAGTCGTGTGGGCGATGGGATGCTCCGTCCTTCTTAACCTTTGAGTACCCGTAACGTACCCATATAGCTCCCACTTTGCCCAATCCGGGATCCTCATGAAATATGGCCGACTAGAAGCTAAGAACTTGGCCATTCAGATTTTTAGAGTTTGGACATGAGCGTGCATGCCGGCCCCCAAGCGGGCCCCAGAATTGCCGTTGCTTCGGTGACGACAAGGAAGGGAGCCGGAAGGGATGG
>CANPVI010000162.1 GCA_947581665.1 uncultured Atopobiaceae bacterium
CTTTCCGCCCTAGGCTTTCCGCCCTAGGCTTTCCGCCCTAGGCTTTCCGCCGTGGACCCACTTTTTCGGTGCATGGCATGCACCGAAAAAGTGGGTCCACGGCGTAAGTATTTGGGTGGGTCCACGGCGTAAGTATTTGGGTGGGTCCACGGCGGAAACATTGGGGTGGGCGCGCGGCGTAAGGTAATTGGCGTGGAAGCTCGCCCGGGCAGATGGGAAATGCGAGGTGTGGGATACTTGCGGGTTGGTCAATGAACTTCCGGCATCGAAGGAGAGCGCATGCCTGACGTCGCTCACGAGCCCGCGCCCCGCTACCCCGCGCGCGCCATCATCACCGGCGGCATGCCCTACGGCAACAAGGGCCTCCACTTCGGGCACATCGGCGGCGTCTTCGTGCCGGCGGACTTCTTCGCCCGCTTCCTGCGCGACCGCATCGGGCCCGAGAACGTGCTCTTCGTCTCCGGCACCGACTGCTACGGCTCGCCAATCGTCGAGGGCTATCGCAAGGCCGCAGAGCTCGGCTTCGAGGGCACGCTCCTCGACTACGTGCAGCACAACCACGAGGCCCAGGAGCGCGCGCTCTACTCCTACGGCATCTCGCTCGACATCTTCGCCGGCAGCGCCCTCGAGCCGGCCGCGCCCTTCCACGCGGAGCTCTCCGAGGAGATCCTTCGCCGCCTCTACGAGCGCGGATGCCTGGAGCGCCGCGAGACGCTGCAGTTCTTCGACACGCAGGCGAACCTCTTCCTGAACGGGCGCCAGGTGCTCGGCAAGTGTCCGGTCGTGGGCTGCCAGAGCGAGAAGGCCTACGCCGACGAGTGCGACCTCGGGCACCAGTTCTATCCCGAGGAGCTCATCAACCCCGTCTCCGCCGTCACCGGCACCACGCCCGAGCTCCGCCCGTCGGCGAGTTGGTACTTCGACCTCCCCGCCTTCCAGGGCACGCTCGAGGACCTCATGGCGAAGTGGCGCGAGGACCCGCAGGTACGCGACGTGGTCGTGCAGACCGTCTCAGAATCGCTCGTGGACCCCGCGATCTACATCCAGATGAAGTACCGCGAGGACTTCGAGGCCGTGGCGCCCACGCTGCCGACGCACCGCCTCGTGGAGCCGCAGGGCAACCAGCAGTCGTTCTCGATCGTCTTCGAGGGCTGGCGCGAGCGCGACATCGCGCGCAACGAGCTCGAGGCGGCCGGTGTGCGCTTCCGCACGGGCAAGTGCCTCTTGCCCTTCCGCCTCACCGGCAACATCGCGTGGGGTGTGGCGGCGCCGTCGCTTGCGGGCGAGGAGGGCCAGACCGTCTGGGTGTGGCCGGAGAGCCTCTGGGCGCCGATCTCCTTCACGAAGACCGCGCTCGCGCTCGACGAGGAGCTCGCCGAGGTGGCGGGCGACGAGGCGCGCTACAGCTCGCACGACTGGCGCGACTGGTGGTGCGCCGATGACGCGCAGGTCTTCCAGTTCATAGGCCAGGACAACATCTACTTCTACTGCGCCGCGCAGCCGGCGATGTGGGCCGCGCTCGACTGGGGGCTCTTCCAGGACACGCCCGTCGCGAACTACCACATCCTCTTCATGAACAAGAAAGCCTCGAGCTCAGGGGCCATAAAGCCGCCCATGGCGGAGGAGCTGCTCGACTACTACACGCCCGAGCAGCTGCGCCTCCACTGGCTCTCGCTCGCGCTCGATCAGAAGGCCGTGAGCTTCTCGCCGAAGCCCTTCGACACCTCCGTCTCGCACACAGACAAGAAGACCGGCAAGGAGGTGCTCGTGAAGGACGATCCGCGCGTGGCGGATCCGGCGCTCAAGGAGGGCGCCTTCCTCTCGAACATCTTCAACCGCCTCGCGCGGAGCTGCTTCTACGGGGCACAGCGCCACTGCGAAGGGCACCTGCCGACCGTAGCGCCCTCGGCTGAGGTGGTGGCCGCGTGCGACGAGGCCACGCGCGCCTTCGACGCCGCCGCGCACGACCTCGACATCCACGGCGCGATCAACATCGCAGAAGACCTTTGCCGCGAAGCGAACCGCGCGTGGTCGGCCGAGTCGAAGACCGCGGGCGATGACGAGGCGGCCTACCAGCAGGCGCTCGCGAACGCGTTCCGCGCGCTGCGCACGGTGGCGCTGCTCCTGCACCCCGCCGTGCCCGACGGCACCGAGCTCATCTGCGAGCACTTCGACTTCCCCGGCGAGCTCTTCTTCAGCTGGGAACATGCCTATGACGGGCCCGCTGAGCTCGCGGAATGCCTCGGCGAAGAACCTGGCGCGCACGCCCTCACCGAGCTCCCCCCGCGCTTCGACTTCTTCCCCTGGCACGAGAGCCAGCGCAAGTAGGGCGCACGCGGACAGGGCGAGGGCACGCGGCGCGAGGGCACGCGGCGCGAGGGCACACGGCTCACGGGCACCGGCGCGAGGGCACACGGCGCGAGGGCACGCGACACGCAGGTAAAAGTGACGCGTTCATGGAGAGGCGATGGCCATTGTTTTCAGCTTCATCCTCTTTTCCTGAAGGCTAAGAACTCGACTCGGAATCACCTCGAATTTCACCCTGCCTGAGCTGCCCTGTTAGATGCTTGTCGGTCATTGGTCAGATCTTGGTCAGATCTTGGTCGGTTCTTGGTCAGCTCGGCGATGATTCGCACGAGCAAAATCCCAGCTCAAACGCTATACGTGACGTACTGCGGAAGCTCATGGCGACGGCGTCCAGCCTCTGGCGCACCTTCGCCAAAACACACCGCCATTTCAACCCATCGAAGCCGATTGGAGCGTCATGGCCGCCATCCTCGCAGGAAACCTTGCCACCAGCATCGTGCGTATCGGTGCCGTCACCGATGAGCGACTCGATGCGAAGGCATGCAATCGGATCCTCGCACACGCGTACCCGTCACGGGAGGCGGCGCGCGCAATTCAAGGCAGCGTGGGTGCCGGTGCGTGCAAGTCCTTCCTGCGACGCCATGGCCTCAAGCTCGTCGAGGCGCCCGCATCCGCGCCCGCAGACGCATCGGACCCTGCCCCCGTGCCAATGTCCGCGCAGGCCTCCGCGTTCGCGTTCGTGCTTCCGCGCAACCGAAGCGCGCGTCCCCCTCTTCCCGAGCACGTGCGCTATGCGTCATGCCCGCTGGCCGATGAGAGCCTTCTCCGCGTGGCCCCCGAACTCGACCTCGGCGAGGAAACCTACGTCGTCTCCCCCGCTTTGAATTTGGTTCTCGAATCTGCCCGAATGGATGATGTGGACGCACTGGAGATCGCAATGGAGACGTGCGGTACCTACGTGCTCTCGTCGGAGGGGGCATTGCTCACGCAGCTCCCATCCGCATGCACGCCCTCGTCGCTCGTCCACGGTGTGCAAGAGCTTGCGCGCGCGGCCAGCGGGCAGCGGATGCCCGGGCTCGCGCGAGCGCTCAGAATGGCGCCATTTGCGCTTGGCAGCTCCGCTTCACCGATGGAGACGAAAGTGGCGATCATGCTCTCGCTGCCGGTCTCTTTTGGCGGATGGGGAGTGCAGGGGCTCGTGCTCAATCGGCGCATGGAGCTCACGAACGAGCAACGCGAAATCGCGGGGAAACCCTATCTCGTGCTCGATGGCTACCTCGCAAGCGGCCACATCGGCTACGAATACGACAGCCGCGAGTACCATGACCGGGCGGATAGGGACTACCGCGATCGAGTGCGCGTCACCGTGGCGCAATGCCTCGACATCAAATTACTCTCCCTCACTGCAGATATCGTGATGGATGAGGAGCGCTGCACCTCCTTCTGCGATGAATTCGCACGGCTCGCGGGAAAACGCCCGCGCACGCTCGGTATGCGAACCATCCAGAGAAGGCATCGCCTCCGCCAACGCCTGGGTCTTCCTCTTGGGGAGCGCTCCCTGTTCCAGGACGGGGAAGTGCCCCTAGAGGCCTACGAAGCGTTTGGCTACGGCGCCTAGGCGTCTCGGCGCCTAGGCCGCCTCGCCGCCGCCCCATCCTTCGCCTCTCCTTTGTCGCGTAGCCCTCTCGGCCGCCCTTTTTGGCATGGAGCCCTCTCGGCCGCCCGCCACCATCGCGGCACTCGCCATCTCTCCTGCCACCTAGCCCTCTCGGCCGCCCTTTTTGGCATGGAGCCCTCTCGGCC
>CANPVI010000163.1 GCA_947581665.1 uncultured Atopobiaceae bacterium
TATTTGATTCGGGCTTGTACAGGTTCTTTTGCCCCACCTGAGCGTGTACTGGGATGCGACCGTGGTCTTCGGTCGCATCCCAGTACACGCTCATGCGGGTGAGCGGAAATTCATCTGGCCTCGCGCTGCGCGAGGCCAGATGGCGCATTTGATACATCCCCGGAAAAGGCTACTCCTCGTCCAGGAGCGTGTCGTCGAAGGCCTCCTCGCCGCCGATGTCGACTGAGACGCTCGGGTCCTCGACGTCGAGCGCGAGCACGCCCTGCGCGTCATCCGACGGGTGCGCGGTGTTCGCCGCCTGCGGCTTTCTCGCCACCATGCGCGCGACGGCCTTCACGCGGTCGCCCTCGGCGACGTTCATCACCTTCACGCCCTGCGTCACGCGCGAGAGCTGGGAGATGTCGGAGGTCTTCACGCGGATGACCGTGCCTTCCTCGGAGACGATCATGAGCTCGTGCTGCGGACCGATCACCTTGATGGCCACGAGATCGCCCTTCCTCGGCGTCATCTTGATGGTGTAGACGCCCTGGGCGCCGCGGTTGCGCTCGGGGTAATCCGAGATCGGCGTGCGCTTGCCGTAGCCCTTCTCCGTGATGACGAAGAGGTCGCCCTTGCCGTTCGTGATCTCCATGCCGAGCATCGTGGCGTGCGGCTTGAGCGCGATGCCGTGGACGCCCGAGGTGTCGCGGCCCATGGGACGCACGTCGCTCTCGTTGAAGAGGATCGCGTGGCCATCGCTCGAGGCGAGGATCACCTTCTCGCCGCTCTTCACGCGTCGCACGCTCACGAGCTCGTCGCCCGCGCGGAGCTTGATGGCGATCATCCCGCCGGTGCGGTTGCGGTCGTAGGCCGCCATCGAGGTCTTCTTCACGAGGCCTTGGCGCGTGGCGAACATGAGGTAGGTGTCCTCGGGGAACTCGCGCGTGGGCAGCACCGCCATGGGGTGCTCGCCCTCCTCGAGCGCGAGCAGGTTCACGAGCGCCTTACCCCTCGACTGCCTCGAGCCGATGGGCAGCTCGTGCACCTTCAGGCGATAGACCTTGCCGAAGTTCGTGAAGAAGAGCACGTAGTCGTGCGTGGAGGCCACGAAGAGCTCCTCCACGAAGTCGTTGTCCTTGAGCGAGAGCCCCTTCAGGCCCTTGCCGCCGCGGCGCTGCGAGCGATACGTGGCCACGGGCAGGCGCTTGATGTAGCCGGCGTGCGTGATCGTGACGACCATGTCCTCGTCGGCGATGAGGTCCTCCACGGAGATCTCGATGGGCTCGTTGGAGATCGTCGTGCGACGCGGCGTGTCGTAGCGCTGCTTGACCTCGTTGAGCTCGTCTTTGATGAGCGCCATGAGCTTGGCGCGATCGTCGAGGAGGCCCTGGAGGTAGGTGATGTCGGCCGTGAGCTTCTCGATCTCGGCGACGAGGTTCTCGCGCTCGAGGCCGGTGAGGCGCCTCAGGCGCATCTCGAGGATGGCGGTGGACTGGATGTCGTCCAGGCCGAACTGCGCCAGGAAGCGCTCCTTCACCTCGGCGTCGTCGTAGGAGCTGCGGATGATGGCCACGACCTCGTCGATGTTGTCGACGGCCACGAGCAGGCCCTCGCGGATGTGCAGCTCGCGCTGGGCCTTCTCGAGGCGGAAGCGCGTGCGCCGCGTGACGACATCCACCTGGTGGGCGATGTAGTGGTCGATGAGCTCGGCGAGGCTGAGCGTCTTCGGCACGCCGTCCACGAGCGCGAGGTCGATCGCGCCGAACGTGGTCTGCAGCTGGGACTGCTTGTAGAGGTTGTTGAGCACCACCTGCGGGATGGCCTCGCGCTTGAGGTCGAACACGAGACGCATGCCCTTGCGGTTCGATTCGTCGCGCATGTCGGAGATGCCGTCGATCTTGCGCTCGTTGATGAGCTGGCCGATCTTCTCCTGCAGGAGCCCCTTGTTCACCTGGTAGGGGATCTCCGTGATGACGATGCGCTGGCGCTGGCCCTTCTTGATGTTCTCGATGTGGGCCTTCGCGCGCACGGTGATGGAGCCGCGACCGGTTTCGTAGGCGTCGCGGATGCCCTGGGTGCCCATGATCGTGCCGCCCGTGGGGAAGTCCGGACCGGGGATCACCTCCATGAGCTCGTCGAGGGTGCAATCGGGGTGGTCGATCCTGAGGCAGACGGCGTCGATCACCTCGCCGAGGTTGTGCGGCGGGACGTTCGTGGCCATGCCCACGGCGATACCCGAGGAGCCGTTGACCAGGAGGTTCGGGAAGCGCGCGGGCAGCACGCTCGGCTCGGTGACGGATTCGTCGTAGTTCGGCTGCCAGTCGACCGTGTCGTCCTTGAGGTCGCGCAGCATCTCCATGGCGGGACGCGCGAGGCGCGCCTCGGTGTAGCGCATGGCCGCCGGAGGGTCGCCGTCGATGGAGCCGAAGTTGCCGTGGCCGTCCACGAGCGGCACGCGCATCGAGAAGTCCTGCGCGAGGCGCACCATCGCGTCGTAGACCGAGGCGTCGCCGTGCGGGTGGTACTTGCCGATGACCTCGCCGACCGTCCACGCGCTCTTCTTGTGCGGGCGGTTCGGCGTGATGCCGGCGTCGCTCATGGCGTAGAGGATGCGGCGGTGCACCGGCTTCAGGCCGTCGCGCACGTCCGGCAGGGCACGCGCGACGATGACGGACATCGAGTATTCGATGAAGCTGAGGCGCATCTCCGAGGAGAGCCCGACGGGCTTGAGCGTGCCGCCATGGATGTCCTCGAGCGCAAGGCGGCTCCCGCCTTCCTCGGAGAGGATGCCGGTGCGCGAATCGCCGAGGTCCTCGAGGTCGTCCTCACTGATCTCGCTCTCGCCTTCGGAAGAGGAGGCGAAGCCCTCGTCCTCGGCGTCCTCGTCCTCGGCGTCCTCGTCCTCGAGGTCGTCGTCCTCGTCTACGGCATCGTAGTCGTAGTCGTCGAGGTCGTCCTCGCGATCGAAATCGTCCCTGTCGCGTGTGTCAGCCATTCAAAGGGCCTTTCTGGCTCGCTGGAGAAGAGGTGCTCGGACCGTGTGGCGCGGCTAGATGTCGAGGAAGCGGGCGTCGCGCGCGTGGGTCTGGATGAACTCGCGGCGCTTCTCCACGGCGTTGCCCATGAGGTCGCTCACCGTGAGGTCCGCATTCATCGCGTCCTCGATGTTCACCTTGAGGAGGATCCGGTTCTTCGGCTCCATGGTGGTCTCCCAGAGCTGCTCCGGGTCCATCTCGCCGAGGCCCTTGTAGCGCTGCACGGTGTAGCTCTTCGCATCGAGGCCCTTCACCTGCCGCGCGAGCTCCTCGTCGGTGTAGATGTAGGTGCCCTTGCGGCGCCCCTTCGGCTTCAGCTGGAAGAGGGGCGGTTGCGCGATGTAGATGTAGCCGGCTTCGATCATCTCGGGCATGTAGCGGTAGAAGAACGTGAGCAGGAGGATGCGGATGTGCGCGCCGTCCACGTCGGCGTCCGTCATGATGATGATCTTGTGGTAGCGCGTGCGCTCGATGTTGAACTCATCGCCCACGCCCGTGCCGATGGCCGTGACGAGGTTTTGGATCGTGTCGCTCGAGAGGGCGCGCGCGGGCCCCACGCGCTCGACGTTGAGGATCTTTCCGCGAAGCGGGAGGATCGCCTGGATGGAGCGATCGCGCGCCATCTTGGCCGAGCCACCCGCGGAATCTCCCTCGACGATGAAGAGCTCCGTCATCGCGGGATCCTTCACCGAGCAATCCGCGAGCTTGCCGGGCAAGTTCGCACTCTCGAGGAGGCCCTTCCGGCGCGTGGCCTCGCGGGCCTTGCGCGCGGCCTGGCGGGCCTTCGCGGCGCCCTGCGCCTTCGCCACGATGGCGCGGGCCTGCTTCGGGTGTTCCTCGAGGTATTCGGCGAAGCGCTCGCTCACCACCTTGTTCACGAGCGTGCGCATGAAGGCATTCCCGAGCTTGGCTTTCGTCTGGCCCTCGAACTGCGGGTTCGAGAGCTTCACGGAGATCACCGCGCACAGGCCCTCGCGCACGTCCGAGCCCTCGAGGTTCTTGTCCTTGTCCTTCAGGA
>CANPVI010000164.1 GCA_947581665.1 uncultured Atopobiaceae bacterium
CCATGTCCGCCGGCGCAACGCTCGATCCCCATCGCGGATCCACCGGAAGCACGCTCGACGGGTCGTAACGAGGCTTTGGCGAAAGGCGCATGTCGAACGGCAGCCCGCCCACGTCGATGGACTTGACGAGGAAGGCGTTGATCGCATCGCTCAGGCTCATTCCCCAATGGGAGTACACCTCCGACGCTTCCGCCTTCACATCCGGCAAGACGTACGCCTTGATCTCAGCGGTTCTGGAAGCCATTGCCATCCCCTTACACGGAACATTTAAGGGATATACAAGGTATAATTTATATCTTTATTGCCGAGCGCTCATTTGGGATCTGGACTCGATAGGAGATGACCAGCCCTAGTTGGCTCCCAGTTTGCTCACTTTCGGTTTGGATCGCCCAACTCGCCTTGGGTTTCGCTGAATTTGACACCATTCGAGCACCACTTGCTCGTCGGTCCTTGATCTTATGTACACCGGCCCGGCCCTTAGGGGCGACACCTAGCCCACCGCCTTCGCGTCATGATGGATCGCGAGCGTTTTCGATATGGATATCAGGCAGTTCAATGCACCAACTCGGGTGTTACCATCGCCTCGCCGGGCCTTGGGATGAGGGTAGGCCCTTGGCGCCATTGACCGGCTGCACGGAGGTCCCGATGGGCGAAGACGTCTCTCCCCACCGTCCACATAAGCCCATGCGCAACGTCGGCGAGCAGATCGAGTTCCTCAAATCCAAGGGCGTCACGTTCGACCTATGCAGCGAGGAGGAGGCAGCCCACGTCCTTAGCGTCAAGAACAACCTCTTCAGGATCGCCTCGTTCAGGGAGCTCTTCCCGCGCCGGAGGGATAGGGATGGGAACCTTGGCACCTACATCGGGCTCGACTTCAGGTATCTGCTCGATCTCTCGTACCTCGACCAGGAGTTCCGTTCGATCCTGAGATCGCTCTCGCTGGACGTGGAGCACTACAGGAAGGTCGCCATGCTCGACCGCATCTCGAGCATCGCCGGTGAGGACGGCTACGGCATCGTCACCGACTACCGCGATGGGCTGGACGAGGAGCACCGCAGGCGCCTCGAGGGTCTCATGGCGATGGCAAGGAGGAGCGCCTACTGCGGCTCCGTCGTCGACAAATATTGGCCCGACATGCCCGTCTGGGCGTTCTTCGAGGTCGCTTCCTTCGGTGTCTTCCTCGATTTCTATCGCTTCTGCTCGCACCGGTGGGACGATGGGACTCTGATGTCCGATTACTACATGCTCCTCCGAGCGAAGGACGTGAGGAACGCCGCCTCCCACGGCAACTGCATCATCAACCGCTTCGCCAAGAGGCCGGAAAATCTCATTCCGCCGCTCCTGCCCTCGCTGCCTGATGGCGAGAGGCGGGCGATCAAGCGGGAGGTCCTTGCCTATCGCATCCAGGACACCCTTCGGGCATCCGACATCTCGGATCGCTCGTGGAAGGGCTACGTTGCGAACAGGGCGATCCGCGACGTCGTGACGCTCCTTTGGCTCTACGCCGAATCGGTGCCCGAGGGCAGGTCCAGGAACGCGAACGGAAAAAGGCTGCGGGGACTACGAGATACCTGCGACACGCTGCGGAAGGAGCTAGGCAGAACCAACCGCGCCGTCACCTGCATGGACTTCCTGTCGAGGATCTCCGAAGCCTTTGGTGTGGTATAAGTGAGGCATACCACAAAGAGGGCAGTGATGCCTGGCTTCTAGGGGCGGGACCGCATGCGGACCTGCCCCGATTTCTCCTTCGGATACGCGGCGTTCGACGAGCTTTACGGCGAGTGTCAATCTCTACGGCTCGCAAACGTTGAGATCCTAAAAAAGAAGCCAGGGAAAACGTCCCCGGCACTTGGAAACCCTCCCTGCTCGGGGAAAGCCGTTAACTCTATACCGCGAAGTGGTGTCGGCGTCGAGAGGCACCTGCCATCTCCACGGCAAAACGCCACGTGAACGCCCGAACTCATGAATGGATCGCTCGTGATCGCGGCAAACGCCCTCGGCATCGCCGAGGTGCTGGCACGTTGGGTTCGAGCATTGAGGACGCACGTTCGGAAGACAAGGAGAGGACGGTAGCGGCAACTACCCGCCCTCTTGTCTCACAGTGTCGCCCGCCATCCCCCTGTAAGATTGGGGCGGGTGCCGCCGTCACCTCTGAGTTTACCCGATTGCGCGGGGGAGATTGCGCACCACTCGCCATTGAACCCCAAAGCTCCATCCCCTGCCCGTCAGACCTCGATCTGGCTTAGGGAAGCGCTAGCTATCACAGATGACGATTTCACAGCCGTTGGAGCAGAGCGCGATGTCGCCGCTCACGTCCGTTCTCAGCACGTTGACGCCCATCCTGCCGAACATGGCGAGGACGTTCTCGTCGGGATGCCCGTACGAGTTCTCGCCCACGGAGATGACGGCGAACTCGGGGTCGACCTCCTCCACGAAGAACGGCGAGCTCGACGTCTGGGATCCGTGGTGCCCGACCTTGAGGACGTCCGCGCGCACATCCACGCCCTCGTCGAGCAGCGTCTGCTCCGCGCTCATCTCCGCATCGCCCATGAAGAGCATCGAGGTCTCCCCGTAGGTCACCTTCACCACGAGCGAATCGTTGTTATCGTCGCCGAAACGCACGACCGGGCCGATGAAGCTCACCGACGCGCCACCGAGGGGGAGGGTTGTGCCCGTCGAGGGCACCTCGACCACGCCGCCCCCATCGAGGACCGTCGAGGCGAACGTCTCGTAGGTCTTGGTATCCGACGAGGTCGAGGAGCAGAAGACGCGACCCGCCTTCGCCGCGTGCAGGGCGCCCGCGAGGCCGCCGATGTGGTCGGCGTCGGGATGGGAGGCGATGACGTAGTCGAGCGCATCGATACCCTCGGCTTTGAGAACCGAATAGAGCTTCGAGGAAGCCGAGGAGGGCCCGCCGTCTATGAGCATGGAATGCCCATCGCACGTGACGAGGGCCGCGTCGCCCTGGCCGACGTCGAGGAAACGCGCGACGAGCCCCCCGTCTCCGGCAATCGAGGTCCCGGCGGTCGCCTCGTCGCCCTGGGAGCTATCGCCTGTCTCGCCTTGCCCGTCGTTCGTGGGATCGATGCGCTCGGCGGCGTCAAAGCTTTTGACATCGATGTGCTCCGCCGGCTGCATGTCCGCCGCCGAGGAGACTTCCGATGTCGAGCAGCCGATGAGGGGAAGGGCCAAGCAGACGAACAGCAAGAGGGCCATCGGGAGGAGCCGCCTCTTGTGCAGGGCACGAAAGCGCACGCAGCACCTCCAGTCGCTCGTTCGGAGCCAGGCAATCGAGCCGTTCCCTTGGACATAGTAGTTTGCGCGAAGGTACGGCGCGCACCTGCTGGAGGTTCGATGTTCAACTCTGGAACACGAAAGCGACCATAAGAAACCGGGGCGCATCTGACGCATCAGACCGCCCCGTAAAGAAAGCCCGTAGCTCTCTTATGTGCTCTGAGGGGACTATACCAGTCCGAAGACGTTTCGAGCCCGCGCGCAGATAGGGTGCACCAGAGCGCCGTAGCGTCGGCTCCCTATTCCCACTCGATGGGCGATAGCCGACCCTAGCTAGCCTCCAGTTTGCTCTCGTGCGCGCGGAAACACCTGCTTGCCTTGGATTTCGCTACTTTGGACACCATTTGAGCACCACCCGCCCGTCGGGCATTGGCCTTGTGGAAGGTGGGGCGGTCGGCGCCCCGTGGGTCGTCGGCATGGATATCGGGAGGGGCTTTCGATTCGGGCTCCCGTTCGATGCGGGCGCGAAACCGATGACGCCAGTCGCTCACCGAAACGGTGGTGTCGCCCCCATCTACCAGCAACTACGACAGGGCGACACCAAAGTGCGACATGGCTGTCGCCTCGCGTGTCGCCCTTTTCCGCGCTCGTCGGATGGGCGAGCCTCGCACCCTGCAATGTAGCGAATTCGACCACCTCTCCGAGCAACGCATGTGACGCGAAGCGCTCCGCTAGACTGCAGGTGGTGCTCAATCTCCGGAGGTGGGAGGCGGGGTCATGCGGCTGT